>BBFD01000221.1 GCA_001313065.1 Silvimonas sp. JCM 19000 | reverse complement strand
GGCACGCTGATTACGCCGCAGTTGGTGATTCTGCACGGCCGGGATCGGGCCAACGGCCGCTTTGTGGCGCTGCCAATCTGGGCGGATAGTGTTTCGGCCGACGCCACCGGCAGCTGCGGCGGCTATTGCGCTGGGGCGTGCGGCTGGATCAGGCCCCACAGCGCAATTAATTAATGCGCGTCCAGTTTTGCGTACGCGTATTAAAGAATCCCGATTCGCGATAAGCGCGTTCGATCACCCCTTTGGCACGCAATTGCGCCAGGCCTTTTTTCCAGCGCGGCGTAGGTGGCGGCGCCATTCGGGGCCAGCTTGCTGACAAAATAATGGCGGCTGCCTCCAGCCCGACCTTGATTTGCGGAATTGGCACCAGCTTGTAGCCGACCAGCGACAAAGACATATCCGGCGTGGGCTGGAACGGGGCCAGCAGCACATCGGCGCGGCCTTTTTTTTCGACCATACCCACCATGGATCCCAGCTTTGCGTCTGCAGCACATTGCGCAGTTTCAGGCCGTTGAGCGTTGCGACATCCGGCAACCAGCTTTCTGCCACCACCGCCGTCAGCATCTGCACGTCGGCCAGGCTGCGTGCCGCCAGCGCGGCTTTGTTTTCCGGCGTGGTGTAGAGGCCCGCTTCAAATTCGCCGGGGCGGATCATCGGTGCTGACACAAACACCTTGTCCTTGATCGAGCCCAGATCAACCAGCCATGCGGTATTGCCACCCATGGTGGCGTTGCCGGACAGAATTTCCTTGAGATAACGCGTGTACGAATCGCTGGTGTTATCCACCTTCACCAGCTTGATCGGCACACGCAAACCGCCCAGCGCCAGGGCTTGTTGCACCAGCACCAGCTCAACCACATCGCGGCGCGAGCCTGTCCATCAAAGTGGTTCAGGGTTAGCGGATCCCGGTTATCAATAAACCGGATGTAGTCGTTATAAACATCTTGCTGAGTCAGAATCGTGATCGGCTCATTGGCAGCGCGGGCAGGGGCGGTCAGTTGCAGCAGCAACAAGGCACCCAGAAGCAATCGGAAGGCGCGGAGCATGGTGGTTTCTGTTCCTGAAATGAAATCAGATGTGCCGGGGTCGGTGCCCGCGGCATTTTATTTTTTTTGGGAGCGCGGCATATCATGGCAAGGCCGGCAAAATTCGACAACCGTCGCGCTGCTGCAGCGCGCAATTTCAGACAGTTTAGCTACAGCACCATGGCGCGGGGCCGGGCAGCATGCACCGGCAAAGTGTGCAGCTTTGATGCATGCAGATTAAGACGTTGATAGTTTTCTTAAATTAGCAGGATGAACTTTCCCGATTTGACAGTCTGGTGTGAGCGCCCCTATTGTCACCGGGTTTTCAGCAACCACTCTCAGGAGATCAACATGGCCGTTCTCGTTGGCAAGCAAGCCCCGGATTTCACCGCAGCCGCAGTGCTGGGCTCGGGCGAAATCGTCGATCGCTACAACCTCAAAGAAGCCACCAAGGCAAGTACGCTGTGGTGTTCTTCTACCCGCTGGACTTCACCTTTGTGTGCCCGTCCGAACTGATCGCATTTGATCACCGCCTGGCTGAATTCCAGAAGCGCAATGTGGAAGTGATCGGCGTGTCCATCGACAGCCAGTTCACCCACAACGCATGGCGTAACACCCCGGTTGAAAACGGCGGTATCGGCAAAGTGGGTTACACCCTGGTGGCCGACACCAAGCACGAAATCGCCAAAGACTACGATGTTGAATCGGCTGATGGCGTTGCTTTCCGCGGCACCTTCCTGATCGACAAAGACGGCATCGTGCGTCACCAGTACATCAATGACCTGCCGCTGGGCCGCAACGTGGACGAATTCATCCGTCTGGTTGATGCACTGCAGTTCACTGAAGAACACGGCGAAGTGTGCCCGGCAGGCTGGACGCAAGGCCAGAAGGGCATGAAGGCTGACACCGCAGGTGTTGCTGAATATCTGGCCGCCAATGCTGCCGCGCTGTAATTTGTAACAGCCATACTGTTTGCCAGGGCGCCGCAAGTCGGCGCCCTTTTGCTTTCCACGGTGCGGCATGGCGCGCCGCCGCTTTGTTGCTTGCCATGGTGAAATCTCCCTACGTTCAGCCCGCCACCGATACCCGATTGCGGCCGGTGGCTTTGGCCTGATACACCGCGGTATCGGCTTGTTTAACCAGTTCAGCCTGCTGCTGCCCCGGCAGTGGATACATACAGGCGGCACCCACGCTGATCGTAATCTGCCCGTTGGCGCTGGCGCCATGCGGAATCCGCAAATCCAGCACCGCCTGGCGCAGGCGTTCGGCCACCTCGTAACAGCCGACGATATCTGTAGCCGGCAGGATCACGGCAAACTCTTCTCCGCCATACCGCGCGGCCAGATCGCCGGGGCGCTGGGCAAAGTCGCCTATGGTCTGGGCAATCTGATACAAGGCCTGGTCGCCCATCTGATGGCCATACAGGTCGTTAAACAGCTTGAAGTGATCGACATCAATAAACAGCAAACCCACCACCCCACCGCTGCGATGGTGCGTTGCCATTCCTGGTTCAGTTGCAGGTCAAAGGTATGGCGATTGGCCACGCGGGTCAGGCCATCCATCGAGGCCAGTGTAATCAGATGTTTGTTGGCGGCTTCGAGGGCCAGTTGCGCTTCTTTTTTGCTGCGTGCCATCGCGCAGGTTGAGCAGATAGCGCACCTCGGAAAATTCGCGTCCCTGCATGCGGCGATACAAGGCATCGATCCATTGCCATTGGCCGGTGTCCAGCCGTTTGATGCGATAGGTGCTGCTGGCGCTTTCGTCACCATTGTTCAATGCTTCGAACGCGGCCTCAATCTGCGGCAAATCGTCCGGATGCACATTGCTGAAGGCCTGCAGGCCGAGCAATTGCGCCGGCTCGCAGCCATACAGCACGCGGGCCGCAGGCGACACATAAACCCGGGTACGTTGTTTATCGAGCAGGACGGTCATGTCATCGCTCGATTCGGTCATCATGCGAAACCGCGTTTCACGCTGGCGCAAGCGTGATTCCAGCCGTTTGCGTTCGGCCAGGGTGGCGGCCACCGGAAAAAATCATCAACACGCAGGTCAGGATAAAACCCTGCAACAGCAGCAGATGCGACGTGGTGTCGCCCGGCACCAGCATCATCGGCCATGTCCGGCCAGGGTCAGCCACAGCGCCAGCCCGCTGCCCAACACCACAGCCAGCAACGCACCGTGCAGGCCCATGCTGAACACGCAGCCGAGGATGGCGGGCAGGCACAAGAACAGAATCGGGTAACGGTTTTGCGCAAACACCAGCGCGGTAACGGCCAGCGTGCCGCTCAGCCATAACACGCTGGATTGCCACTGCGTGCGGCTGAACAGCCACGCCACCTGGTGCGCGCGCAAGGACACGGCCAGCGGCGTCAGCACAGCCAGGCCCAGCGCGTCGGCCGGGTACCACACTGAAAACGTGTCCCACAGCGGTTTATCAAACATGAACCACAGCAGGGCGGACGCCATCATGCCGGACACCGCCGGGCCCAACAGCATGCCGGACACGGCAAAGTGCCGCAGGATCTGAAAACGAGTGAAATCGGGCAGGCGCTCGGCGTGGTCACGCCAGGGCAGGGCCGCAATCCAGATTTCGATGGCATTGCAGAATGCCATGCCCAGCGACATCAGCGGCTGGTCATGCATGGCCATGCTGGCGCCGAAATTGCCCAGCATGGCGCAGAACAAAAAAACATCGGCCATTGCTCGCGCGGGCGCCCGAGCAAAACGCTCAGCACCACGGCATTGCCCAACCAGACCGGCGAAATGCGGCCTGCGCTGTGGCTGAACCACATCGCGAGCGCCGCCAGCACGCCGCTGGCCAGCGCGATGCCCAGCAAATGCCATGACACCAGACGGGGGCGCGGCGGGCCGAGGTAGTGAAGGCGGGTTCCACGAGTTGCATCGCGATCATCCGGTTAGTAATGACAGCGAGTCTACAAATGGCCGGGACTATTTACGCCCAGGACCGCTCCTTGTTAGCGCAACGGCGGCGACTACATGCTCAGGCGCGGGCCTCGGCCAGCAACCACTGCGCAAAGCACTGCAGCGCCGCTGTGCAGGCCGGTAGCGCCTGCGGCATGACCAGGCTGAAGGTTTTGGATACCGTCTTGCCTTCGGGCCACGGCGCGACCAGATCACCGCGCGCCAGATCAGCCTCTACATACAAGCGCGGCACCAGCGCCACGCCGAGCCCAGCCTGAGCGGCCGCAATCAACATGGCGTGCAGATCGTAGCGCGCGCCCACGGCGGGATGGCGCAGCACAATGCCGGCTTCGTCTGCGTATTGTTGCCAGGCATCCGGGTTCTGCCGGCGATGCAGGCGTGGCAAAGCATCCAGTTCGCGCGAGGTCTGCAGCAACTCGGGATGCAGACCGGCACCAGCACTTCCTGCACCAGCGGATACGTATGCATGCCCGCCCATGCGGGGTGTTCAAAGTGGATGGCGGCGTCAAAGCCGCTGTCTGCCAGCACGAACGGCGCCATGCGTTCGGTCAGGTTGATCTCGATGCCGGGGTGTTGCTGCTGAAAGCGGGCCAGTCGCGGGATCAGCCAGCGCATGGCAAAGGTGGGAATGGTGGCGATGTCCAGACTGGTGCTGTCGCTGCTTTGCCCCATGACGTAACGACTGTCGCGCTCCAGCCGGTCCAGCGACGCGCGCACTTGCACGGCGTAGCGTTCGCCATTGGGCAGCAGCCGCACGCGATTGCCGATGCGTTCGAACAGCGTGATACCAAGAAAGGCTTCCAGCCGCGCGATCTGGCGGCTGATTGCGCCTTCGGTGAGAGCCAGTTCGTCAGCCGCACGGGCAAAGCTGCGATGGCGGGCGGCTGCCTCAAAGGCCATCAGGGCGGTGTTGCTGGGAATTTTGCGGCGCATGGTTTTCCTGAAACGGCAGCCACGACGGGGCATGGGCTTGATGTTTTGTCATGGCAGGATACCGAATTATCGTTTTATCTGGCGTCCCGCCGTGGCTAGCATGAGCCAACCTCAACCCAAGGCCTTACGCAGCCTGCTTGCCTGAGCCGGAGCCCGCCATGATCTACACCGTTGAATGCAGCTATACCGACCCCGCCAGCGAAGCGGAATGGAATGATTTTTTACGATCTGAGCAAACTGCCCGCACTGATTTCGGTGCGCGGCTTTCGCACTTCGCAACGCTTGCGTGCGTTAAGTCCAGCCGGCCCGCGTTATCTGGCGTTGCATAGCGTGGCCGACCTTGCCGTGTTGCAGAGCGCCGAATATCAAGCCAAAGGCGGCGGCAATTTCGCGCGTTGGCAGCCGCATATTACGGACTGGCGCCGCAATCTGTACGCGGGCCTGGAGCGTGCGCCAGAGGTTGCGGCCGACGAGCTGCTGGCGCTGAGCGCCGTTGGCCCAGCTAGCCTGCTGGGATGCGGACTAAGGCCATGGTCGCTGGCAGCGGTTGCGCTGGATCAAGCGCCACAGCAACGCTGGCTGGCCACGCTAAAGCGCGCCGCCTGCGCACAGATCGAAGCTATCCCACCAGACGTCTGTTTGTATATGCCGATTACGCAGCAACTCGTCAGCGCCGATGCTTGAAGCCGGCCCCGCCCCCATCTGCTAACCAGGCTAAACCCATGAACCTTGAGCCATTTCCCAGCCAGCATATCGGCGATTACACCCTGACCGCGCTCAGCGACGGCTACCTGCCGGCGCCGTTGACGCTGCTTTCCAATATTGACCCCGATACCGCCACGCAATTACACCTGGCCGCGGGCATGACCGATCCTGCCGCCATCCATATCAATAGCTATCTGCTGCGTGGCCGCGGCCGTACCGTGCTGATTGATGCAGGGGCGGGCGGCTACAAGCAATGGGGCGGCGACCTGCAGGCCAATCTGGCCCGGGCCGGTGTGCTTGCCAGCGAGGTGGATACAGTGTTGCTGACGCATGCGCATCCTGACCATATCGGCGGCCTGCTGGATGCCAGCGGGGCACTGGCGTTTCCGCACGCCGCATTGCGGGTGCATCAGGATGAACTGGCGTTCTGGCTGGATGATGCCCATCTGGCCCGCGCCAATGAGCGCGCGCAGGGCAATTTTTTTGCTGGCACGCAAGGTGTTCGCGCAATACCACGCGCAGACGCAGCCATTTGCCGCTGGCGAAGTCCTGCCCGGCATCAGCGCCGTGGCCTTGCCGGGGCACACCGCAGGCACAGCGGGTTTCGGGTGGACGGCGCAGCGCGCAGCGTGCTGGTGTGGGGCGATATCGTCCATTTTCCGCAGATCCAGATCGCCCGGCCCGAGGTTTCAATTGCGTTTGATCTGGACCCGCTGCAAGCCGCCGGGACGCGGGCACGCTTGCTGGATCGCGTCAGCGCCGATCGTTTGCTGATCGCCGGGATGCATCTGGGCGAGCTGGGCTTTGGTTATATCGAGCGAGTGGGCAAAACTTATCAACTGGCTTATGCCAACTGAGCGCTTCAGGCGCGACGTTTGGGCCGGAAGTACTGGGTGTCGCCATAAAAAAAAGCGTCGTCTTGCTGCGGCCACCAGCCGGGAATGCCAGATAAGGCAGCGGTGGCAGCTGGCGCGG
>BBFD01000220.1 GCA_001313065.1 Silvimonas sp. JCM 19000 | reverse complement strand
CGCTGGGTGGCGCGGTGGCCGGGCCCATCGTCGGCATGCTGGCAGTCAGCCTGGGCTGGCGGCAGGCGTTTGTAGTGATCTGCGCCATCGGTCTGGTCTGGGCCGTAGTCTGGTTTCTGTTGGTGGCCAACAAGCCAGCGGACAGCACACGCGTTACTGCCAAAGAACGCGAACTGATCGAAAGCCTGAAAGCCAGCGATCCTGCCGCACCGCAGGTCACATCGGCTAGCGACGGGCTGCTGCACTACATCAAACAGCCGGTCATCATGGCCACTGCCTTCGCCTTCTTCTGCTACAACTACATCCTGTTTTTCTTCCTGACCTGGTTTCCCAGCTATCTGATGCTGGCACACGGTCTGAATATCAAACAGATGAGCCTGGTCACTGTGATTCCGTGGGTGGTCGGGTTTATCGGTCTGGCGCTGGGCGGCGTGATTTCGGATGTGATCTTGCGCTTGACCGGCAAATCGCTGTTATCGCGCAAGATCGTTTTGAGTACTTGCCTTGGCGTCGCCGCGGTGTGCGTGGCGCTGGCGGGCACGATCGCCAGCGTGGTGCCGGCGGTGGCAATGATGTCGGTATCGGTGTTCTTTCTGTACATCACCGGTTCGATTTACTGGGCCATCATCCAGGACGTGGTGCATCCGGCGCGCGTGGGCGGGGTCAGCGGCTGCGTGCATCTGGTGGGCAGCATCTCGGGCATCATCGGCCCCATCGTCACCGGCATGATCGTGCAGAACACCGGCAAGTTTGACAGCGCATTTGTGCTGGCGGGCGTGGTGGCTGCAACGGGGGCACTGTGGGTGCTGTTTGCCTTGCGTGAGCCACGTGGCCCGCGCACGCCGCAGGTGGCCGAGTTGAACTCAGCCAGCTTGTAGCAAAGACGCGGCCGGGCATACACTGCCAATGATTCTGATATTAAAAGCGGCCAGGTCATCCGACCTGGCCGTTCACCTTTTAGATCATTCATGCCCAGTCCCCGCAAAACCCTGGCCTTGCCGCCCTCTCTGGTTCAATCCAGCTCGCCCGACGACGATTACTTGCCGGTCAATCAGCGCGTGTTCAAAGCGCTGCGCAGCGCGATCATCAATTGCACGTTGCCGCCTGGCACGCCGTTATCAGAAACCGATGTCTCGACCATGTTTGAGGTCTCGCGCCAACCGGTACGTGAATCATTTATCAAACTGGGCGAAGCCGGCCTGGTTCGCGTGCTGCCGCAGCGCGGCACCTTTGTGCGCAAGATTTCGGCCAAAGAAGTGCTCGACGCCCGCTTTATTCGCGAAGCCATCGAGATTGCCGTCATCCGCCAGGCCGCCGCACGCATCAGTCCGGAAACACTAAACTGGCTGGCGCACAACCTGGAGCTGCAGGCGCTAGCCTGCAGCCGCAAAGACATGCCGCAGTTCCTGGCGCTGGACGATGCGTTCCATGCCGCGCTGGCCACCAGCATCGACTGCGCCAAAGCATGGGAAAACATCGAGCAACTGAAGGCGCATATGGATCGCGTACGTTATCTGACGCTGGATCATATTTCGCCGATGCAAGAGCTGCTGGAGCAGCACCAGCAGATTCTGACTGCCTTGCGCAATCACGATGCCGATGCCGCCAGCACAGCCATTGCCGAGCATCTGGGTCAGCTCACCCAAACGCTCACCCAGGTCGAGGCACAGCACCCCGACTGGTTTGAATAGCGCGCTGCTTTATTCGCCCAACTGGGCCAGCAATTCGGCCTGCTGTTCGTTAACCAGCGCCTGAGTCAGTTCTTCCAGATCGCCATCCATGATGCGTCCAGCTTGTACAAGGTCAGATTGATACGGTGATCCGTCATGCGGCCTTGCGGAAAGTTGTAGGTGCGGATGCGCTCGCTGCGATCGCCGCTGCCCACCAGACTTTTACGCGTGGCCGCCTCTTTGGCGTGGCGTTCGCGGTCCTGCACATCCTTGATCCGCGCGGCCAGCACTGCCAGCGCGCGCGCCTTGTTCTTGTGCTGGCTGCGATCATCCTGACACTCCACCACAATGCCGGTCGGCAAGTGCGTCACGCGGACGGCCGAGTCGGTTTTGTTGATGTGCTGGCCACCCGCGCCCGAAGCGCGGAAGGTATCGATGCGCAATTCAGACGGATTGATATTGATTTCTTCGGCTTCGTCCGCCTCCGGCATCACCGCTACGGTACACGCCGAGGTATGGATGCGGCCTTGGGTTTCGGTCGCGGGCACGCGCTGCACGCGATGGCCGCCTGATTCAAATTTAAGCCGCGAATAGGCGCCGAAGCCCACCACGCGCGCAATGACTTCTTTGTAGCCGCCCAGATCCGATTCGCTGGCCGACATGATTTCGACTTGCCAGCGATTGCGCTCGGCAAAGCGGCTGTACATGCGGAACAAATCAGCGGCAAACAGCGCCGATTCATCGCCCCCCGTGCCCGCGCGGATTTCCAGAAAAATATTGCGCTCGTCGTTGGGATCCTTGGGCAGCAGCGCTTTCTGCAACTCGATTTCCAGCGCCTCGATGCGCGCCTTGCCGTCGGCCAGTTCTTCTTCAGCCAATGCCTTCATATCGGGATCGGACAGCAACTCCTGGGCTGTCGCAATATCGGACTCGGCCTGGCGAAACTGCGTATACAGCGCAACCACCGGCTCCAGCTCGGCGTGTTCGCGCGTGAGCTTGCGATATTGGTTCATGTCGCGCGTGGCTTCTTCCGTGGCGAGCAGCGCCCCCCACTTCTTCGAGGCGATCCGCCAGTTGCGCCAGGCGCGCGGCAATAGAAGGTTTCATTGTTTGTAGACGTCCGGGTTAAGCCGTTCCAGATAGCGCTCGGGACGGGCCGCGGCTGTCCAGCCAAATTGCTGGTACAGGCCGTGGGCATCGGCGGTGAACAACATCCAGCGCCGCAAGGATTGCAGATCGGGGTGCGCGTGGATGCAAGCAAGCAACCACTTCGACAGGCCCCGACCACGGTATTCAGTATCAATAAACACGTCGCCCAGATAGGCGATGGTGGCGCCGTCACTGATCACGCGGGCAAAGCCGACCATGCGCTCGCCCTCATACACGCCAAAGCACAGCGCGCCTACCACCGAGCGGCGGAAGGTTTCCACCGGCATGCCGGCCGCCCAATAAGACTGGCGGCCAATAAAGTCATAAGCGGTATCAAAATCAAGGCGCGCAGGGTCGGTGTCGACCTCAAACGCGCCCTGTTGCCAACGGGCGGTCTGAAAGTGGGACATCAAGGCTATTCCTCGTCGTGCAGGCGGAAAAGACGGCGGGTGGCGGCTACCAGCGCGGCTTGCTCGTTGCCGGTTGCGGCATTCAACGAAGCTAGCGGCGCGTGCAGAAATTTAGCCGACAATTGTGCGGTCAGCTTTTCAAGTACGTCTTCCGGATCGTCTCCCGCCGCCAGACGTTTGCGTGCCCGCGCCAGTTCATTGCGGGCGGTACGTTCGGCGTGGTCGCGCAGATCGCGGATGGTGGGCACCAGCTCACGGCTGGTCAACCAGTGCGCAAATTCATCGACATGTTCAGCGATCAGGCCTTCGGCCGCGACCACTTCGCCCTGGCGCGATTGCACGCCCTGACGCACGACTTCGTGCAAATCATCAACGGTATATAGATAGACGTCGGCCAGGGCTGCGGCTTCGGGCTCAACATCACGCGGCACCGCCAGATCGACAATAAACAGCGGGCGGCGTTTGCGCAGCTTGATGGCACGCTCGATCATGCCTTTGCCGATGACGGGCAAGGGCGAGGCGGTCGAGGTGACGATGATGTCGAATTCGTGCAGGCGCTCGGACAACTCGGTCAGCAGCATTGCTTCGCCACCGTGCTCAGCCGCCAGCTTCTGCCCGCGCTCCAGCGTCCGGTTGGCCACCGCGACTTTGCGCGGCTTCTGCGCACAGAAGTGGGTGGCGCAGAGTTCGATCATCTCGCCCGCGCCCACAAACAAGACGCTACAGTCCGCCACCTTGGGAAAAAATCCGCTCGGCCAGCCGTACACCCGCGGCCGCCATAGAGACCGAGGCCGAACCGATGCGGGTATGACTGCGCACATCTTTGGCCACCTGAAAGGCGCGCTGGAACAGGCCGTTGAGCAACACGCCCATGCTGCCGCTTTCGCGCGCCAGCCGTTCCGCGTCTTTCATCTGGCCCAGAATCTGGGTTTCGCCCAACACCATGGAATCCAGCCCGGCCGCCACGCGAAAAGTATGCCGCGCCGCGGCTTCGCCGCTGTGGACATACAGATACTGGCCCACTTCGTCGGCCTTGCGGCCACGGCTCTGCGCAAACCAGTCCAGCAATGCGCGCATATCACGGGCGTTGCAATACAGTTCGGTGCGATTACAGGTGGAGATAATGGCGGCTTCAGACACGCCTGGTTGGGCGATCAGGCCAGGCAAAGCGGCCTGCAGTTCGTCTGGCGAGAACGCAAGCCGCTCCCGCACAGCAAGCGGTGCGGTTTCGTGATTGACGCCGAGTACGAGCAGGTTCATCGCTGGAAAGACGATAGAAAAGCCGTCGATTATAACGTGTTATCAGGGACTTTGCTTACAAGGGATAGCCAGGCGGCGACGTATTTTTTTTATACCGGTCCCTTCTTGAACGAAGGGATTCACGATGCGCAACTGACCGTAAATCTCGAGCCCGGCCTGCAGGTCTTCCGAGTACAAGGTGTCACATCCCGCCGCAAGCGCAGACCCGACTATCATCGCGTCATAAATCGCGAAGCCGTACCTGGCCGCGGCCGCACGCCCTTGATCATGCGTAGCGACGGTCAGGGGGTGAATCGTGCAGATCCTTTTGATGGCATCGATTGCGAAGTCAATTTCCGGCCAGCGTTGCTTGTTCTTTCTACGCAGCACATTGCTTACCTCGTTCAAAACCTGCACGCTGATTTGCGGATCTTCCCGCAGTAATTCCTCTGCGCGGTCCGCTTTGCTGCCGCCATCCAGTAGAGCGTAAAGCACAACGTTGCTATCAAGAAAAAAACCTTGGCCACGCGAATTTGCCTCCTCTCGGTCAAACACATAATCCGCAGGAAGCAAACCGCGCAGAGAACGCAGTTGGGCCAGAGCGCGCGCCACCTCGGCCGCAGAGCGCGCTTCGGTCCCATTTGCGCGGGCGATCTCCACTTCAACCTCGTCGCCTTCGCTCAATTTCAATGCATCCACAATGCTTTCCGGTACGCACACAACCAACTGATCACCCCATTGTTTAACTTGCATGGCCCGACTCCGCATTGCATTCCAGGAATTGCATCTTGCGCAGCGCGGCCTTTCGAGGTCAACAGCCTGATCGCCACCGAATTTTGAGAGCTTGATCCAGATCAGATACATCCGAAACAAAAAACGCCCTCCGCAGTCTGTGCCGGAGGCGTTGCTGTCAGCGCGGCCGCGTCAGCCACCCGCCTCGTGTTCCTTCTGGGCCAGCCGCGCTTGCAGCAGCACCACAATCAGCAAAAAACACGCCACGGATCACCGATTGCCAATAGGCCGACAGGCTGATCACGCCTTTGCCATTTTCAAAGTTAAGGATGTTAAAGATCAGCCCCAGCAGCAGCACGCCCGACAAGGTAGAGCCAATTGAGCCTTCGCCACCGGTCAGGCGCGTGCCGCCCACCACCACCGCGGCGATGGCGAACAATTCCCAGCCGTTGCCCTCGTTGGGTTGGCCCGCGCCAAATTGCGAGGCCAGGATCACCCCCGCCAGCCCTGCCAACGCCCCGCTCATCAAGTAAGTGAGAAACTTGACCCGATCCACCGGCAAGCCCATCAGGCGCGCGGCTTCTTCGTTGCCGCCGATGGCCAGCACGGTGCGACCAAAGGCGCTGAAGTTAAGCAGCAAGGCGCCACAGACAAAGGCAAGCACCCCCAACCATGCAGGAATCGGAAAGCCCAGAAAATCCCCTGGCCGATTTCGGTGAACCCGCTGTCCCATGACACCGACACCGACTGGTTGCCCGCAAATAGCAGCGCCAGCCCGTGTGCCGCCAGAAACGTGCACAGCGTCACGATAAAAGGCAGGATTTTCAGTCGGGTAATGACCAGGCCGTTGATCAAGCCTATCAGCGCGCCCGCACCGACACCGGCGGCCAGCGGTAAGGCCACGCCATGCGCGCTCAGCAAGGCTGAAATCACACTCGCCAGCGCCGCCGTTGTGCCCACCGACAAATCGATACCGCCCGTCATGATTACAAATGCCATGCCCACGGCGATCAGCCCGAACATGCTGTTGTAGCGCAGCAGGGACAGCACGTTATACGCGCCCAGAAAGTTGTCGTAGCGCGTGGCGCCAAAAAATGATTAGCAACACCAGCGCCACCAGCACGCCCTGGGTACGCAGCAAATGCCAGCGGCTGCGTTTGCGCGCGATCGGCGCGGCCAGCGCTTGTGCCAGATGGCCTGCGTTCATCGGTATGGATTCAGACATCTCAGTTCTCCCGCTTTTGCAGGTATACGGCGACCAGGATAATGCCGGCTTTGACCACCAGCGCGGCCGCGTCGGGCACGCCGTGGGCCAGCAAGGTGTAACGCACCAGCTGGATGATCAGCGCGCCCACCAAGGTGCCGACGATGCGGGCGCGGCCCCGCTCAGCAGTGTGCCACCCACTGCAACGGCGGCGATGGCGTCGAGTTCGAT
>BBFD01000219.1 GCA_001313065.1 Silvimonas sp. JCM 19000 | reverse complement strand
ACCCCGGGTTCGTGTGGTGCAAGCTTGAATCACCACGGGGGGAAGATACAAGGGTGGGTCATGACCCACCACTCAAAGTGGCGCGTCAAGATCGCAGCGCCTTGCGCTGGCTTTGGGTGGTGGGTCTAGACCCACCGTATGCGAACGCGTTTGGTTTAGCCACGCGCAAGGGCGAGGAAGTGAGCCACAGCGGCGTGGAGTTTCTCGACATCTTGCGCCGCATGTAGCGCGTCGCGCGCGTCGCCGCTTGATGCATAGGGTGGGTCATGACCCACCAAGCAAAGCCATAACTACGGGCACCGAGCTTGGCATACCACTTTGGCTGGTGGGTCTGACGGGGACGCCGAGTCCCACCGTATGCGAAAGCGTTTGGTAGCCGAAGAACGGATTCATCGCGCCGGGTAGTTGGTATGGGTGGGATACAACCCACCCCATCCCGTTACGCTTCGAGCTTGGCCGTGAGCGTGATATTGGCGTTCAGCACTTTGCTGACCGGGCAATTGGCTTTGGCGCCGGCGGCGATCTGCTGGAATTGCTCATCGGTGGCACCGGGGATTTTGGCGACCAGATCGAGGTGCACGTCGGTGATGGCAAAGCCGTCGCCTTGCGGCCCAAAGGTGACGGTGGCGTTGGTGGCGATCTTCTCGGCAGTCAAACCGGCCTGACCCAGCGCAACCGACAAGGCCATCGAAAAACATCCGGCATGCGCGGCACCGATCAGTTCTTCCGGATTGGTGCCCGGGCCGTCTTCAAAGCGGGCATGAAACCCGTACGGGGCGCTATTGAGCACGCCACTGCCGGTTGAGATGGTGCCTTTACCGTCTTTGAAACCGCCCTTCCATTCTGCCGATGCTTTGCGTTGCATGAGAGTCTCCGTACCTGTTGTGGGATCAGTGCGCGAGCGCGCATTCACAAGCACCGTACGCGGGTCGGGCTGAGACAACAGTCAGAAAGGTGCCCGCAACGCTGTAGGCGGCAGGCTACGGCAAATGGCAGAGCAATTGTATCGCGCGCAAACCGTGGCACGGCCGGGCCAGCAGCACCGGTTTAATCGGCCGAGGGGTGGCCGACCAGTTCAGCCACGCGGGCAATCAGCACGTCGATATCAAAGGGCTTGTCGTAGACGGCGTCGAACAATTCCGGATGCCGGTTGGCAATATGCGCCTGCGCCCCGCTCATCAAGATGATGGGCAGGCTGGCGGTCTCGGGTCGGCTTTTGATGTGCTGCGCCAGTTCCATGCCATTCATGATCGGCATCATGAAATCCGTGATCACCAGACCAGCACGCTCCCGCGCCAGGACTTCCAGCGCGCGTTTACCGTTGCTGGCAAACACCACCATATAGCCTTCGTCCTCCAGCGCCATGCCGAGGATGTCTGCGATGAGAAACTCATCGTCCACAACCAGAATGGTGGTCATAAGGGCGCTCCCGGCTGCACGTGACGGCCCTACCCGGCCGACAACGGAGTGGCCGAGCCCGAAAGCACGGTGGTGGCGCCGCCAAAGGTGCTGGCCAGCTCGATACCGCGCTGGCTGAGCAGGACTTCCAGCAAGGAGGTGTCATACAGACTGTCGCGCATTTTAAGCACCGACAGCGCGCGCTTCAGTTCTGCGCGCAATTCGACAAAGCGCATCAAGAACAGGTTGTCGACGATGCTCGACAATTCGGGCGCGGGCGCTTTGATTTCAGAGCCGAACATATCGCGCATTTCCCAGCTGGCGTACACGGTCACGTCACGCGAGCGCAGCTCATTCATCAACGCGCTAAAGAATTCGACTATGCGGCCGCTATTACTGGCCGCGCGCGCCATGCCACTAAGGCTGTCAATAAACACCCGGCGGGCGCCGTTTTCTCGACGGCATCCAGCAAGCGATAGCCCAATACGTCAATCAGGGTCTCGGTGGTCGGTTGCCACTGGATATGCAGCGCGCCACTGTCCAGCCGGCTTTGCAGATCAATGCCCAGCGACCGGGCTTTGACTTGCAAGCGCGCGGGCGTTTCGTAAAAGCCGAAATGCAGGCCCGGTTCTTCCGGCGTACATTGCGCCAGAAAACTCAGCCCCAGCGTGGTTTTGCCGATGCCGGACGGGCCCATGATCAAGGTGACCGATGAGCGCGGAATGCCGCCTTCGATCAGGCGATCCAGGCTATCGATACCGGAATGCACGCGAGTCAGATCGGGAATATCGGGCATGGACGGGCTCGACAGCAGGGCTTCGAGCCGCGGATACACCACCAGACCGTGGTCGGTGATTTCAAATTCATGCAGACCGGAAATCGCGCCGCTACCGCGCGTTTTGCGCAATTGCAGGCGGCGAATGGAGCGCGAGCCATACAACTCTTCGCCCAGTTCGATCACGCCATCGACCATGGTGTGCTCGGGGCTGCTGTCTTGCAGCATGGCACTGGTCAAAAAACATCACGGTGCAACCGGCAAAGGCGGCGTGGCCTTGCAGTTCGGCGATGAATTTTTTTTGGTGTCGATGGGGGTTTCGGCCTTGGAGCGCGCATTCAGCAAACCGTCCACCACCAGCAACGTGGCTTTCTGCCGAATGATTTCGCGGCGCAGCAGGCGCACCACATCGTCCAGCCCATCATTGGCAAGGGTATCAAAGGCGCTGACGTACTGGATTTCGGCCCCGATGGCGCTGGGGTCAAAAAAAAGCTCATGGTCGACAGAAACTGAAACAGGCGCTCGTGGGATTCGGCCAGCAAAGTGGCAAACAAGGCGCGACCGCCCTGGCGTACGTGATTAAACGCCACCTGGTTGGCCAGGATGGTTTTGCCCGATCCGGGGCGGCCCTGCACGATATAGGACGAACCCGCGACCATGCCGCCCTTGAACAAGGCATCGAGCCCTTTGACTCCACTGGGCAAGCGTTCCAGCTTTTCCACGCGCGCCTTACCTTATAAGTTGTATCGACCGAAGTTTACACTACCCGCATGTCATAAGCGTAAGCTTGTCTGGCGCAAATACTTGTCAGGCTTGCGCCGCGATCTGGCGTAGTGCTTGCTCAAATACCTCGGGTGGCTGGCCGCCTGGATCAGATGACGCTGGTTAATAATGACGGCGGGCACCGAGTTAATGCCGTTGCGCAAGAAAAAAACTGTTCCTGATGGCGCACGTCCTCGGCAAATTCATCACTGCCCAGAATTTGCGCCGCGCGCGCGGCATCCAGGCCAACCTCCGCCACCAGGCAGTCAGCACAGCGTGGTCGCTGGGGTCTTTGCCGTCGGTGAAATAGGCCTTGAACAAGGCATGCTTCAGCTCAGCCTGGCGGCCTTCCTGCTCCGCCCAGTACAGCAAGCGATGCGCATCAAAGGTGTTATAGATGCGGCGGCGTTCGCCCATATTGAAGGTAAAGCCCACAGCGGCGCCGCGCGCACGAATCGCTTCCTGATTGCCTGCGGCCTGCTCCGGCGTGCTGCCATATTTGCGTGCCAGATGTTCCAGGACGTCTTCGCCTTCCGGCGCCATTTGCGGGTTGAGCTCAAACGGCTGGAAATGCAGTTCAGCCTGCACATCGCCTTGCAGATTGCGCAGCGCCTGCTGCAAACCATTCAGGCCGATGGCGCACCACGGGCATGAAACATCAGAGACAAAATCAATACGTAATGGCGTAGTCATGGGGATATGTCCGGCTGGGGGCGCTTGCGCGCAATGCGGCAAAGATGGCGCAATCAGGCTTGAGTTCAAGCCGGTCGGTCTAATGTAGAACAGCCCGCCGCCAGATTTATCCTGGTTTTTTATAAGTAGAAACCGCATTTGACCGTCTGGCGTTCGCGCCTTTATTCTTGGGTCATTGATTTTTTACAAACACTTATAACTGGAAAACCTATGCTAGTGCGTAAAGTCCTGATCGCCGCCCTGTTGGGCATCACCGCCGCCTCGGCCATGGCCGCCGATTTGCTTGATAGCGTGAAGCAACGCGGCACGCTGCGGGTGGCCGTCGAGGGCACTTATCCGCCGTTCAACTACAAAGACAACGGCCAGCTGACCGGTTTTGATGTCGAGATTGCGCAAGCGCTGGCACAAAAAACTCGGCGTCAAAGCCGAGTTCACCACCACCGAGTGGAGCGGCATTCTGGCCGGCCTGAGCGCGGGCAAATACGACGTGATCGTCAACCAGGTGGGCATTACCGCCAAGCGCCAGGAATCGTTTGATTTCAGCGACCCGTACGTGTTGTCGCAAGCGCAGTTGGTGGTGCGCAAGGATGACAGCCGCAACTTCAAGACGCTGGATGATCTGAAAGGCAAAAAAAAGTGGGCGTGGGCCAGGGCACCAACTTTGCCGAGATGCTGAAAGCCGTAAACGGCATCGACGTCAAAACCTATCCGGGCGAACAGGAATATCTGCAAGACCTGGCACTGAGCCGCATCGACGCGGCGCTGAACGACACGCTGATGATTCCCTACCTGATCCACAAAACCAATCTGCCGCTGAAGGCCGGTGCGGGCGTGGGCGAGCCGTCGCTGAACGGCATTCCGTTTGTAAAGAACAACCCCAAATTCAAGGCCGCGTTGAACAAGGCGCTGGCGGACATCAAGGCGGACGGCACATACACCAAGATCTCGACCAAGTGGTTTGGCCGTGATGTGAGCAAGCCGGTGGCAGCACAATAAATATCGCCCATCAACATCAAGATCGAGGCCGCTTATAATGGCGGCACTCTGATCCTCAGAACCCCCTGCCCGGCAGGGGGTTTTGCTTGCTGGAACTCGCCATGAATACACTCGCGCTGTTGCAATCCGCCTGGCCGTATCTGCTCAAAGGCACCGGCTACACGCTGCTGTTTGCGGTGGGCGCGATGGTGGGCGGCTTGCTGGTGGGGGCGCTGCTGGCGGTGCTGCGGCTGTCGGGCGTCAAGGCGCTGCAATGGCCCGCCGCCTTGTATGTGAGCGCAATGCGCGGCACGCCGTTGCTGGTGCAGATCTTCATCATCTATTACGGTCTGCCCGCCATCGGCATCCAGTTTGAGCCGATTACGGCGGGCATTCTGGCCTTGAGCTTGAACACGGGCGCTTATGTGTCCGAAACCATGCGCGGTGCCATCAACGGTGTGGATCGCGGGCAGTGGGAAGCCGCTTTCAGCCAGGGCATGGGGCGTTGGCAAACGCTGCATTACATCGTGTGGCCGCAGGCGCTACGGCTGGCGGTGCCGAGCTTGTCCAACAGCTTGATCAGTTTGATTAAAGACACGTCGCTGGTGTCGGTGATTGCGGTGACCGAACTGATGCTGGCCACCAAGGAAGTCATCTCGACCACGTTTCAGCCGTTTCCGCTGTACGTGGCCGCTGCGGCGATTTACTGGTGCCTGAGTTTGATTTTTTTGAGCAGGTGCAACGCCTGCTGGAACGCCGCCTGGGGCGCACCCTGGCGCGCCAACCGTAACCCTCCCGCCCCTCATAGGTGGGTCTCGACCCACCAGACAAAGTTATTTCCACGGACGGTGTTTTTTGGCATGCCACTTTGAGTGGTGGGTCTTGACCCACCCTATGCGGCGGCCGATTCCACCTTCGCGGGTAACCTAGCGCGCCAGCACCAGCGCGATCACCTTGCGGTCTTCGGCGGTCAGGATATTAAACGTGCGGCACAGCGCGCCGATGTCCATCACGTCCACGCCGATATGCGCGGCGCTGAGCGCAGCGTACAGGCGCGGATGCGGAAACTGGATGGTTTTGCCGGTGCCCAGCAGCACGACTTCGGGCTTCAATTCAAGAATCTGGCTGAAATGCTCAGGCGCCAACTCGGCAAACGAGGCCGGTGCCCATTCGCGGATTTCATTGGCGCCCACAATCAGGCTGCCCTCGTATTGCTGTTGATTAACCTTGACGAAGCCATCGCCATACGACGTGAACTGGTTGAGATGATCGACGTTGGTATGGTGCAGTTTCATGATGCGGTTCCAGAGATATACGCCAGGCAAAGTGGCGACATTCTAACCTGGCCGCCCGCCGCCTTCGCCCCCTCCGCGCTTATGGTTTTTTGCTGCAGCAAGCTGACAGCGCTACATGGTGTTGTTTATTTGCCAGGCGTGCTGTTGGTTGCAATTGATGTAAGTAGAATCCGACACGCCGACACGCTTTTATACAAAACCACTACGTTGCTGACGCACAAAACAAACAAATCCAATAAATCAAAAAATCAATTCCGGGGCGTGATGTATGAGTAAAGGGACGAGATACGGGCGGCTATTGCTGCTCGCGCTGGCGGCTGCCGCCAGTTTGCAGATGACGGGCTGTGCTTCAATCGTAAAAGGCACGCATCAGACCGTGGGAATCCAGGCGCGCAAAAAAACGACACCGGCATTACCGGCGCGCATTGTGTACTGAGCAATGACAAAGGCCAGTGGGAAGTCGATACCCCCGGCATGGTGGAAGTGCATCGCGCCTATGGCGATCTGCATGTGGTGTGCAGCAAGGACCAGGACAAGGGTTCGATCGCCGCGCATTCCAGCACGCAAGCGGCGGTATTCGGCAATATCCTGGCGGGCGGGATCATCGGCGTGGCAGTGGATAGTGCCAACGGTTCGGCTTATGACTATCCGAACGCACTGGTCGTTACCATGGGTGTGTTCAGTGACATTCCAGTCGATAAAGCACAAATGGTGGCCACCAGCAGCGCGCCAGCCAAACCGTAGCCGCCACGGCC
>BBFD01000218.1 GCA_001313065.1 Silvimonas sp. JCM 19000 | reverse complement strand
GCCGCGGCGGGGTCTCGGTGCAACTGCAGGCCAGACTGGCGGGCGATATGCCGGCCGTGCGCGACTGGTTCCTGGCCTATCCGTATTCGTGCCTGGAACAACGCGCGTCGATTGCCACGGGCCTGGATGACAAAACCCGCTGGCAAGCCATCATGCGCGATCTGCCTGCGTATCTGGATGCTGATGGCCTGGCGTATTACTTCCCGCCGGCCGAAGGTATCGAGAGCCATGGCAGCGATACGCTGACCGCCTATGTGCTGGCGCTGGCCAACGAATCCGGTTACGCCATCCCCGATGATTTGCGAGAACGCATGCTGGTGGGCCTCAGCAATTTTGTCGATGGCAAGATCAAGCGTGATCTATGGATGGCGCGTGACTCGGGCGATGCTCGTCGCCTGGCCGCGCTGGACGCATTGGCGCGCTACGGCCGGCTGCAACCGCGCCAGATCGATACGGTGACGCTGCAGCCCAATAGCTGGAACACCGGCATGCTGGTGGACTGGATCAGCATACTGCAGCGCACGCCGTCGTTGCCGGATCGCGCTAACCGTCTGGCGCAGGCCGAGCAAATCCTGCGTGGTCGCCTTACGTATCAAGCACGCGCCTGGTGTTCTCCACCGAGAAGGACGATTACTGGTGGTGGCTGATGGGCAATGGCGACGTCAACGCCGCGCGCATTGTGTTGCTGGCCAGCCAGTTGCCGGACTGGAAAGACGATATGCCGCGTCTGGTTACGGGTTTGTTGGCGCGTCAGCAAAAAGGCGTGTGGATGACCACCAACGCCAACGCGTGGGGTTCGCTGGCGATCCGCCGCTTTAGCAGCCAGTTCGAGAAAGACCCGGTCACCGGCAAAGTGGATATGCGCTCGGCGATACCCAGCGCAGCGCGGCATGGACTACGCCCAAGCCGGATGCGGTCAGTCTGCCGTGGCCCACCGGTGGCAAAGGCACGCTGACGCTGAACCAGCAGGGCAGCGGCAATCCGTGGGCCACGGTGCAAGTCAGCGCGGCCGTGCCGCTGACTGCGCCGCAGGCTGCGGGCTATCGCATCAGCAAAACCATCACCGCCGTGCAGCAAAAGGTGGCGGGTCAGTATTCGCGCGGCGATGTATTGCGCGTTACGTTGAAGGTGACTGCGCAAGCCGATATGACCTGGGTGGTGGTGGATGACCCGGTGCCAACCGGCGCCAGCATCCTCGGCAATGGCTTGGGCCGTGATTCAGCCATCAGCGCGCAAGGTGAGCAGCAAGCAGGGAGTGCGTGGTCGGCATACGTAGAACGCCGCTTTGCCGGTTATCGCGCTTTCTATGAATACGTGCCGCGCGGCGACTTTAGCGTCGAGTACACCATGCGTTTGAACAACGCCGGCAGCTTTAAACTGCCGCCGACGCGGGTGGAAGCGCTGTATGCCCCCGATGTCTTCGGCGCTGCGCCTAACCCGCTGTACAAGATTGGCGATGGGCATTAATACGCTGTGTCGCGGGCTGCTGGCGCTGGGTGTGGTCATGACCGCCGCACCCGCGCTGGCCCTGCCTGACTTCGCCACGGTTAAAGCGCAATGGACGCCCTCCGACGCCATCCTGCTGGACCGCAACGGCCAGCCGCTACAACGCATGCGCGTCGATATGACCGCACGCAAGCTGGATTGGGTGACGCTGCCTGAAATCTCCCCCGCTTTGCGCCAGGCGCTGGTGCTGTCGGAAGACCGCAATTTCTACGCCCATAGCGGGGTGGACTGGTCCGCTGTGGCCGCCGCCAGTTGGGGCAATCTGTGGAATTCGCGCACGCGCGGCGCCTCCACATTAACGATGCAACTGGTGGGCTTGCTCGACGCCGACCTCAAGCGCAACAGCGGCCAGCGCTCATTCAGCCAGAAACTGGGCCAGACGGTCAGCGCCACGCGGCTGGAACGCAGCTGGAGCAAGGCCCAAATCCTTGAGGCTTATCTGAACCTGGTCGGTTATCGCGGCGAACTGAAGGGGCTCGGCGCTGTGTCGGCCAGCTTGTTTGGCAAGCTGCCGTCGGGGCTGGACGCGTGGGAATCGGCGATTACAGTCGCACTGATCCGCGCCCCCAACGCCAGTGTCGACCGGGTGTCACGCCGCGCCTGCGAAATTCTGACCAGCATGCAGCGCAAGCCGGATTGCACTCAGGTGGCGGTGGAAACCCAACGCGCCCTATCGCAGCGCAACGCGGCTATCCAGCGCGGTGTCGCTGGCACCGCACTACGCCCGCAAGCTGCAGGCGCATATGCAATTGCGCGCCGGGCAACGCGTCCGCACGACGCTCGATGCGCGCCTGCAGCGCTATTGCGTGGAGCAATTGCAGCGGCAACTGGCCGAATTGCGTGATCGCAATGTGGAAGACGGCGCGGTGGTAGTGCTCGACAACGCCAGCGGCGACATCCTGGCGTGGGTGGCTCAAGCGGCGAATTGTCGCAAGCCAGTGAGGTGGACGGCGTCACCGCCTTGCGCCAGGCCGGATCGACCCTCAAGCCCTTTCTCTACCAACTGGCATTGCAAGGCCGCTGGCTGACAGCCGCGTCTTTGCTGGATGACCGGCCACTGGACCTGAACACCAATAGCGGCCTGTATGCGCCGCAGAACTACGACAAGGATTTCAAAGGCCCGGTATCAGTGCGCACCGCGCTGGCCTCATCGCTGAACACACCGGCCGTACGCACTATCGACATCGTCACCCCCAACCGCTTGCGTGAACGGCTGTACGCGCTGGGTCTGACCAGTCTGAATGAAGCGGGCGATTACTACGGTTACAGCCTGGCGCTGGGCGCGGCCGATGTGCGTTTGCTGGACCTGGCCAATGCCTATCGCGCCCTGGCAACGCAAGGTCTTGCCAGCCCGCCGCACTGGACGTTGACCGAGCCCGCGCCCAAAGCGCAGCGGCTGCTGGATGTGCAAAGCAGTTTTTTTATCATCGGCGATATCTTGTCTGACCGCACCGCGCGCGCCCGTACCTTTGGCCTGGAAAGCGCGCTGGCCACGCCGTTCTGGGCCGCTGTCAAAACCGGTACCAGCAAAGATATGCGCGATAACTGGACCATGGGCTACTCGCGCAAATATACGGTGGGGGTCTGGGTGGCAACGCCAGCGGCGCGCCGATGTGGGATGTCTCGGGCATGCACGGTGCGGCGCCGGTGTGGCTGAGTGTGATGAACCGCTTGCATGCGGCCACGCCCTCGCTGCCGCCGCCGTTACCGGCGGGCGTTGAGGCGCGCCAGATCAATTTTGAGCAGCACACCGAGGCCGCGCGGCGCGAATACTTTTTTTTGCCCGGCACGGCGCAAGACGTGGTGTATGCCGCGTCCAGCGATAGCCGCAGCGCGGTCAGCGCCATTACCAATCCGGTGGATGGCTCGGTGTATGCGCTTGACCCCGACATCCCGCCCCAGCATCAGCGCGTGGTGTTTCGCAGCAGCGGCGTGGCGCAGCCGCAATGGTGGCTGGATGGCAAGTGGCTGGGACGCGGCGCGCATCTGCCGTGGTTTCCCATGCCGGGGCGGCATGTGCTGCAAATGCGCGACGGCAGCCGCGTTATCGGTGAAGCACATTTTGAAGTGCGCGGGGCGACGCTCAAGCCGCCCACCCCGCGCCGGGCTAACTCCAGCGGCTGATCTAGCTGTCCTGGCCCACCGCATAGAATGCCGCGTCATCTGGCCCCACCAGCGACGGCGTTTTCCAGCTGACGTCGCGCATATTGCGCTGGATCAGCGTGTCCACACCCATCAGCACTGCAAAAAATCGCCATGCGGATTGGAATGCCGTTGTCGGTCTGGCGGAAGATGGCCAGGCGCGGATCGTGGTTCAGATCGGTGGCCAGATCGTTCGCCCCTTCGCGGCTGTCGCGGGGCAGCGGATGCATGATGATGGTGTCCTTGCCGCACACGGCGTCCACCAGCGAGGCATTGATCTGGAAGTCGGGTGAATAACCCTCCATCGATTCATCGACAAAGCGTTCTTTCTGGATGCGCGTGGCGTAAACCACATCAGCGCCGCGCAGGCCCTCATGCATCGACTGGGTCTGCACCACCACATGGCCGTTGCGGCTGACCTGATCGACGATATGCGCCGGCATTTCCAGCGCGGTGGGCGAAATCAGCGTGAACTTCATGCCGCGATACAGCGCCAGCAGTTTGATCAGCGAATGCACGGTGCGACCGTATTTGAGGTCGCCCACCAGCGCGATATGCGCGCCATCGACCAGTTTGCCCACGCGCGAAAATTCGGTTTCGATGGTGTACAGGTCCAGCAGCGCCTGGCTGGGATGCTCGCCGGGGCCGTCGCCGCCATTGATCACCGGGATATTGCTGGCGGCGGCAAATTCAGCGACCGAGCCTTTTTTTTCCGGATGGCGTACCACGATGGCATCGGCGTACCCGGCAATCACGCGGCTGGTGTCGTAAATCGATTCGCCCTTGGCCATCGAAGAGAACGAAAAGCCGGTGGTATCACACACGCTGCCACCAAGGCGGCAAAAGGCGGCGCCAAAGCTGACCCGGGTACGCGTGCTGGCTTCAAAAAAAAGATTGGCCAGCACCGCGCCTTCCAGCACGCGACAGACTTTCTGCCGCCGCGCGATGGGCTGCATGATGTCGGCGACGCGGAAAAAAACTCGCCGACCGACTCCCGCGTAAATTGCTCGACTGAAAGCAGATGGTGACGGCCTTCCGAGGCAATCACGTCGCGCAGATCGGCTTTATATGCGCTATGCGTAGAGCCGGGCTGGATGGCTTCGCGCGCCAGGATTTCGGTAACAAAGCGCTCGACCACTTCGGGCATGGTGCGGAATTCTTGCGATTCTTCGGGCAGCAACCAGGTATCGAGGGCGCGGCGACGCACGGCAATGCGCTCAGCAAAGGCATCGCGGGTCATATTTAGTTTGCGCATGGCATCGCGCAAAAAAAGACTTGTTGGCTCATCGTGGTGGCTCCCTGAAATATACGCGGTGCGTATATTAGTCAGGCAGCGGCACAAAGTCCAGTTGAGGTCAGCGCCCACGGTGACAGCCGGAGCACGCCCCGGCCGTCGCTGATTTATTCGCTGAAGTCCGCGCTTGGCGCCGCCAGCACCGTGCGCGAGCCATTAGTTTCCATCGGGCTGACCAGTCCTGCGGTTTCCATTTGCTCGATCAAGCGTGCGGCACGGTTATAGCCGATGCGCAGCTGGCGCTGGACCGAGGAAATTGAAGCGCGGCGGCTTTTCAGCACAAACTGCACCGCTTCGTCATACAGCGGATCAGATTCCTCGGCGGCCGCATTGCTGCCACCCGCCTCAGCCCAGCCCGGCGTGCTGGCCGCGCCTTCGGCATCAAACCCGGCATTGAGGATGCCATCGACGTAATCGGGCTCGCCGGTCGACTTGAGGAACTCAACCACCTTGTGCACTTCTTCATCCGCCACAAACGCGCCATGTACGCGTTGCGGATAGCCGGTGCCCGGGGGCAGGAACAACATGTCGCCCTGGCCGAGCAAGGCTTCAGCGCCCATCTGATCCAGAATCGTGCGGCTATCAATCTTGGACGAAACCTGGAAGGCCATCCGCGTCGGAATATTGGCCTTGATCAGCCGGTAATCACATCGACGCTGGGGCGTTGGGTGGCCAGGATCAGATGGATACCGGCTGCCCGCGCTTTTTGCGCCAGCCGCGCGATCAATTCTTCAATCTTCTTGCCCGCCACCATCATCAGGTCAGCAAACTCGTCGACCACCACCACAATAAACGGCAGGTGTTCCAGCGCCTTCGGCTCATCCGGGTTGATCGAGAACGGATCAGTCAGCACCTGGCCCGCGCGTTGCGCGTCTTTCAGCTTCTGGTTGTAGCCCGCCAGGTTACGCACGCCGAGCGCGCTCATCAGCCGATAGCGTTTTTTTTCCATTTCCGCCACACACCAGTTCAGCGCATTGGCGGCCAGCTTCATATCGGTAACTACCGGCGCCAGCAAATGCGGAATGCCGTCATACACCGACAATTCCAGCATCTTGGGGTCGACCATGATGAAGCGCACTTCATCCGGCGTGGCTTGTACAGCAGCGACAAAATCATTGCGTTAACGCCCACCGACTTGCCCGAACCGGTGGTACCGGCCACCAGCATATGCGGTGCGCGGCCCAGATCGGTGACCACGGGCTTGCCGGTAATGTCTTTGCCCAGCGCGATGGTCAGACGCGAGCCCATGGCGTCGAATTGCTCGGACGACAGGATTTCGCTCAGGCGGATCATCTGGCGTTTGGGGTTGGGCAATTCCAGGCCCATGCAGGTTTTGCCGGGGATGGTCTCGACCACGCGGATCGAGGCCAGGCCCAGCGCCCGCGCCAGATCCTTCATCAGGTTAACGATTTGCGCGCCGCGCACGCCCACGGCGGGTTCGACTTCATACCGCGTGATGACCGGACCAGCGTAGGCATCCAGTACGTTGACCTTGACGCGGAACTCAGCCAGCCGCTGTTCGATGATGATGCCGCGATCGATCAGTTCGTCCTGGCTGACGGTCTCGATCTGCTCATCGGGCGGCGACAGCAAATCCAGCGAGGGCAAGCACGAGGCATCGAAGCGCGGCCACGGCGCAGCGACCGGCGCGGGCTTGGGTTCCAGCATCGGCTTGACCCAATCGGACGGCTGATAGGTATCGGTCAGCTCGGCATTGGCTTGTTCCAGCGCCAGCAAAGCGGCGGCGACGCTGCTTTGTTCCTGCGCCGCGAGGCGGCTGCTGGCCGCTTGCCACGCCAGTGTGG
>BBFD01000217.1 GCA_001313065.1 Silvimonas sp. JCM 19000 | reverse complement strand
GGTCGGGCAATCCCCGGCTGCCGGCCAGCAACCCCTCACCCAGCGTCCGAGCCCCCACTATGACCGCACTGTCTGCACTGGATCTCGCCCGCATCCAGTTTGCGTTTACCGTTTCGTTTCACATTATTTTTTTTCCGGGTCTGTCGATCGGGCTGGCCAGCTATCTGGCGGTGCTGGAAGGGCTTTGGCTCAAAACGCAGAACCCGCTGTATCGCAACCTGTATCTGTTCTGGAGCAAGGTGTTTGCGGTCGCTTCGCCATGGGCGTGGTGTCCGGCGTGGTGATGAGCTACGAGTTCGGCACCAACTGGAGCCGCTTCTCCACCTTTGCCGGGGCCATCACCGGGCCCTTGCTGGCCTACGAAGTGATGACAGCGTTTTTTTCTGGAAGCCGGCTTTCTCGGCATCATGCTGTTCGGCTGGACCCGCGTGGGCCCCAAGGCCCACTTTGGCGCGACGCTGGCGGTGGCCGTCGGCACGCTGATCTCGACGTTCTGGATTCTGGCCTCCAACTCGTGGATGCACACGCCCGCCGGTTACGCGATTGAAGCGGGCCGGGTGGTACCGCGCGACTGGCTGGAAATCATCTTTAACCCATCGTTTCCGTACCGGCTGGTGCATATGACGCTGGCCGCGTTTATCGAAACCGCTTGCATCGTCGCTGCCAGCGGCGCGTGGCATTTGCTGCGCGGGCGTGATGACGCCGCCATCCGCAAGATGTTTGGCATGGCGCTGGGCATGTTGCTGGTCACCACGCCGATCCAGCCTTGGTGGGCGACGCGCACGGCATCAATACGCGCGAACACCAGCCCGCCAAAATCGCCGCCATCGAAGGCCTGTGGGAAACCGAAACAGGCGGCACCGCGCTTAATCTGATCGGCTTTCCTGATATGGCGACGGAGACCACGCATTACGCGCTGCAAATTCCGCATCTGGGCAGCCTGATCCTCACCCACAGCTGGGATGGCGAAATCAAAGGCCTGAAAGAATTTGCGCCACAAGACCGACCCAATTCGCTGATCGTATTCTGGTCGTTCCGCATCATGGTGGGGCTGAGCGTGCTTACCATCCTGGCGGCGGCGGTAGGTTTGCTGTTGCGGCGCATGGGCAAGCTGCATCAAAGCCGCTGGTATCTGCGCTGGATGGTGCTGATGGGGCCCGCCGGCATGATCGCTTTGCTGATGGGCTGGATCACCACCGAAGCCGGTCGCCAGCCGTGGGTGGTGTACGGCTTGCTGCGCACGCGCGACGCGGTGTCGCCGGTGTCGGCGCAGCAGGTGGGCGTGTCGCTGCTGATTTTTTTTGTGGTGGCGTATACGCTGGTGTTTGGCACCGGCATCTATTACTTGCTCAAGCTGTTGCGCACCGGCCCGCAGCTGGAAGACACGCACAAAGAAGCGCAACAGACCAACCGCAGCGTCGCCAGCCAGGGTCGCAACCCGATTGCGGCGGTCGATCAAGATATCGAGGAATAAGCCATGGAGCTCAATCTGGCCACCGTCTGGGCCGGCATCATTGCCTTGGGCGTGTTTATTTATGCGGTGATGGATGGATTTGATCTGGGCATCGGGCTGCTGTTTGCGTTCTTCCCCGACCAGCATGACCGCGATGTGATGGTGAATACCGTGGCGCCGGTGTGGGACGGCAACGAAACGTGGCTGGTGATGGGCGGCGCGGCCTTGTTTGCGGCGTTTCCGGTGGCGTATTCCACCATCCTGCCTGCGCTGTACCTGCCACTGATCTTGATGCTGACCGGGCTGATTTTCCGTGGGGTGGCGTTCGAAATCCGGCTTAAAGCCACGCGCACGCGGCCTTTGTGGGATCTGGCATTTATGGGCGGCTCGGCCGTGGCGACGTTCTTTCAGGGCGTGGCGCTGGGCACGTATCTGCAGGGTATTCCGATCACCAACAACCAGTTTGCGGGCGGCAGCTTTGATTGGGTTTCGCCGTTTTCGATCTTTACCGGCATGGCGCTGATGATGACGTACTCGCTGCTCGGCTGCGCCTGGCTATTGATGAAGACCGACCACAAGTTGCAACAACGCATGTTTGTGCTGATGAAGCCGCTAACGCTGATCCTGTTGCTGGTGATCGCCATCGTCAGCCTGTGGACGCCGCTGGCCGACCCCGCCGTGTATGCGCGCTGGTTTACGCTGCCCAATCTGTTTTACTTTCTGCCGGTGCCGATTCTGGTGCTGGCGTGCGTGTTCGGTATCTGGCGCGCGGTGGACAAGGGCAATGACAAGCTGCCGTTTTTTGCTGGGGCTGGCGCTGATGGGGCTGGGCTATTCGGGCTTTATCATCAGCATCTGGCCCAATGTGGTGCCGCCCTCGCTGACGTTTGAACAAGCCGCCGCGCCGCATTCCAGCATGGCGTTTGCGCTGGTGGGCGCGGTGATCATTATTCCGATCATCTTGCTGTACACCGGGCTGGGCTATTGGGTGTTCCGCGGCAAGGTACGCCACGGCGACGAGGGCTACCACTGATGCGACCCGGCACGCGACGCATGCTCTGGGCCGTGGCGCTATGGCTGGGCGGCGTGCTGGCCGCCACACTGGTCTGGGCCATCGTCCGCGGCGCCACGCTGCTGCTGGTGCCATAGGGTGGGTCAAGACCCACCCATCAAAGCCGCGAAGAAGAATGCAGCGTTCTGATCATCCACTTTGAATGGTGGGTCTAGACCCATCGTATGCGCAGCGACGGGCGGATGTAACCGTCCGCAGCGCCAAGCGGGCCCCATAGGGTGGGTCAAGACCCACCATTCAAAGCCCTGAAGAAGAATGCTGCGTTCTGGTCATCCACTTTGAAGGGTGGGTCTAGACCCACCCTATGCGCAGCGACCGGGCAGGCGTCACCGTCCGCAGCGCCGAGCTGGCCCCATAGGGTGGGTCTAGACCCACCATTCAAAGCCCGGGAGAAGAATGCTGCGTTCTGATCATCCACTTTGAATGGTGGGTCTAGACCCACCCTATGCGAACGTGGCCGGGCGGGCGTGGCGTCCAGACCCGGCCAGATCGCTAATGCTGTTGCCCAATCTGTTTGCTCACGGCGGCGGGGCTTTCGTATTGCTGGTCGGGCAGATGTTCCAGCATATCCAGCGTCTGCTCATCCGCTTTGTGTTTGCGCGCCTGTTCGATAATCTCGGCGCGGCTGGCGGGGTAGTCGACGCCGCCCAGAAAGCGTTGCGCCTGGATGGGATTGGGTTTGCGTTCGTTGGCGGGCTCGCTGCGCGGGGGTTTCTGCATGGACATGGTGGGGCTCCTAGTACGACATGAAAGACACTCCCACCGTACGCCCACCACCCCGCCCTGCCTGACCTGCCCTTGCTGAAATCCCTGTCAGACGCTAGCCGGACGCGAGTATCCTGCTGCGATCAAATCGAAGGAAGCCACCATGTCTATCCTGCTGGAAATCTGCGCCGGTTCGGTCACCTCGTGCCTGGCGGCGCAAGACGGCGGCGCGGGCCGCGTCGAGTTTTGCGACAACCTGCTCGAGGGCGGCACCACGCCGTCTTATGGCGCCATCGCCAGCGCGCGCGACAAATTGTGGATATTGCTCAACGTCATCATCCGGCCCCGGGGTGGCGACTTTCTGTACTCCGACGTCGAGTTTGAAGTGATGCAGCGCGATATCCTGGCCTGCAAAAAAATCGGCGTGGATGGCGTGGTGATAGGCTTGCTGACCGCCGATGGCGAAATCGACGTGGCGCGCACCCAACGCCTGGTGGAACTGGCCGCGCCGATGCAGGTAACGTTCCACCGCGCCTTTGATGTGGCACGTGATCCGCTCAAGGCGCTGGAAGACATCATCGCCACCGGCTGCAACCGCCTGCTGACCTCGGGGCAGGAAGCCAATGCCCTGGAAGGCGCTGATCTGATCGCACAACTGCGCGCGGCGGCCGGCGAGCGATTGGTAGTGATGCCCGGCGCGGGCGTGCGCGTTAACAATATTGCCGAGCTGGTCACGCGCACCGGCTGCACCGAATACCACACCTCGGGGCGGGCGCCGTTTGCCAGCGGCATGCGTTATCGCAACGAGCGGGTCAAGATGGGTGGCCCCGGCCAGGACGAGTATTCGATCGTCGAAACCTCGGCCGAGCTGGTGCGGCAGATTCTGACCCACGCACGCACCGCCGCAGGCGAAATCGACGCGCCGGCTGCTTAATCCGCTGCGCCGTCGCCGCCTTGCTGGGCAATCAGCAGTTCGGTCAGTTGTTCGGCCGGCAGGGCGGGATGGTAGTAGTAGCCCTGGATCAGATTGCAGCCCAAGTCGCTCAGAAACTCGGCTTGCGCTGCGGTTTCGACGCCTTCGGCAATCACGCCCAGCCCCAGGTTCTGCGCAATCTGCACCATGGAACGGACCAGCGCCACATCGCGGCTGTTGTCCGGCAAGCCTTGTACAAAGGTACGGTCGATCTTGAGCAAGTCGATCTGGAAATGCTGCAGATACGACAGATTGGAATAACCGGTGCCGAAATCATCCAGCGCAAAGCGCAGGCCCGATTCGCTTAACGTGCCCAGCATCTGCGTCATGCGTTCGTTATCGCGCATCAGAATGGTTTCGGTCATTTCCAGCTCAAGTTGCTGCGGCGGCACCTGCCATTGCGCAGATGCGCCATCAGGCTATCGGCAAAGCCGCTGCGCAATTGCAGGCCGGACACATTGATGGCCAGGCGCGGCAAATGCAGGCCTTGTGCGCGCCACGTGGCCAGTTGGCGCAAACCCTGCTGCAGCACCCAGTCGCCAATCTGCACGATCAGCCGGTTTCTTCCGCAAACGGGATAAACAGGCCGGGCGAAATCAAACCTTTGTCGCGATGACGCCAGCGGATCAGCGCCTCGGCGCCGACGATGCGTTGCGTGCGCACGTCGTACTGCGGCTGGTAATGCAGTTCAAATTCGCGCCGATCCAGCGCAAAGCGCAAATCGGTTTCCAGCTTGATGCGTTCGAGGGAACGGCGGTTCATCTCGGACGAATAAAACAGCACGTCGTGGTTGCCCTGGCGCGCGCGATACATGGCGACAGCGGCTTCGTTGATCAGGCGTTCGGTCTCTTGCGCGTCATCCGGATACACCGAAATGCGATATGCGCCGACAACATCACCGATTGCGTTTGCCCATCCAGCGCCAGCTCAAACGGTTCGGCCAGCGCATGCAACACGCGGCGCGCCACCACGCCCGCGTCTTCGCGTTGTTCAATATCGAACAGCGCAATATAGAACTCGTCCGCGCCAAAGCGCGACACCACGTCTTCTTCGCGCAGACATTCGCGGATGCGGGCCGACAGATCAACCAGCAAACGGTCGGCAATGGCATGGCCAAACGAATCGTTGATGTCCTTGAAACCGGACAAGTTAAAACACAGCAGCGCGCCGTGTTGTCTGTTGCGACGCGCTTCGGCCAGCGCTTGTTCGATCAGCGAAAACAACATCGCCCGATTGGGCAAGGTGGTGAGCGCGTCGTAATAGGCCAGTTGGTGGATCTGTTTTTTTCAGCAGCTTTGCGTTCGGTCAGATCAGAGAAGATGGCCAGGTAATGCGTGATTTCGCCCACCTGATTGCGCACGCTCGACAAAGCCAGCGCCAGCGGATAACTGCTGCCATCCAGCCGCGTATCCCAGAGCTCGCCTTCCCAATGGCCGGTGGCCACCAGGGACGCCTGCATCAAGGAATACACGCGGGTATCTGAAGCCAGCGCGGCAAAAAAAGGTGGGTTGCTGGCCGCGCGCGATGGCGACCGGAATACCGGTGATGCGTTGGAAGGCGTGGTTAACCCGCACAATGCGATGCTGCAGATCGACGATCACCACGGCATCGCTGGCTTGTTCAAACACCAGGCCAAACAAGCGGTTTTTTTCTTCGGCTTCAAGGCGGTCGGTGATGTCGCGCACATACCCCATCAGGTGTAGCGGTGCGCCCGCGTCGTCGCGGACCAGAGACAGATGCATGCTGGCCCAGAAGGTCTCGCCATTTTTTGCGACGGCGTTTGACTTCCATCTCGCCGCTGCCTTGCGTCAACACCGTGTTGAACAACTCGGCGTCGTGATCGTCTTCGTCGGCGTAGAGCACCAGAATGTGTTTGCCGATGATGTCGTCGGCGTCATAACCAAACAGTCGCGCCGCGCCCCGGCTCCATGCCAGCACATAACCGTCGAGATCAAGCGTGATGACCGAGGCGTCGAGTGAGGCAAACAGCGGTTGGGGCGAGATCGGGATGGGCGTCATGCCATGCTCCGCGCCAGTTGATAAACCCACGCCAGGGTAGCGACTTCGGTGTGGCGCCACTCCAGCGTGTGCGCTGCGGGCCAGTGGGCCAGCACGCTGAGATCGGCAGCTTCCAGCTGCGCCACCCGCTGCAGGGCGAGGCCGAGCTCGCCTTCGCCATCCAGCAAAGCGCGCAGCAAAACCGGATCGAGCGGCAGATCGTTAAGCAGTGCGGGCAACGGTTCGCCAAACAGCACATCAAGACACGACAACATGCCTGCGAGGAAAGCGGCGTCGGCCGATACGCTGCCGATCCAGCCCGCAGCGGCCCAGCTTTCCAGCCGCCGCGCGCGCAAGGCAACCAGCAATAGCAAGGGCGGCACGCCACCATCGGGCACGTATTGCTCCGCGTATAACAACAGCTGCAACCAACGGCGCAACTGGCGGCGGCCAAGCACGGCGATGGCTTGATGCAGCTTTGCGCTTTGCGCGTGCCCGACACGGCGACCGAGTTGACCAGCCGCAGCAAGCGCAACACCAGTTGCGGCGAGCGGGCAAATACTGCTTCGAGTTCTTCGGTATCCGCGTCAGAAACAATCAGGCTGAGCAGTTGCAACAACACCGGCTGCGCCGGATTGCGG
>BBFD01000216.1 GCA_001313065.1 Silvimonas sp. JCM 19000 | reverse complement strand
CGTTGGGGTTGGCGTGCCCGTCACTGGGCCGCCGTCATTGCCGCTGCCGCACGCGGCCAGTGCCAGCAAGACGGTGGTCGCCAGTGCGACTAGCCCGATACGTTTATCCATGATCAGCCTCCGCTTATTGCGCAACGTTAGCGCCGGCACCGGGGTCTTCAGGTACGGGAAGGCGTTATCAAAGAAAGTGGCGTCAAGGTAAGCGCCATCGGTAAAGTCGGTCGCACCCGCCGGCGCATCGGCCGGAGCGCAGCCGATATTCAGCGTGCACAAGCGCCCTTCCACCACCCGCAGTGCGATATCCACCACGTCATCGCCCGGCCGCCGACCATTGGGGAAACCGGCGTTATCCCCCGCAATCACGCCGAGACGGCTTTGACTGGCCGGTGCCGTAACCGCCACGCTGGTATTCAGGCGCAGCATTTCGGACGGCGTGACGGTTGCCAGTTGGTTAACGCCACTTACGCCGGTCAGGAACGCTGCCACCAGATCGTTACGCGGGATATTGGTTGGTGCCAGCGCGTATTGCCCGAACAGGATCTGCAACAAGGCAGGCAGGGTCGGATTGGTGACGTAGGTCAGGAACTGTGCGTCATCCGACGGCTTGCTGGTGTTGAACTTGTCCTTGTCTTTAAGACCAATGACCAGTTCGTTGACCAGCGGCATGCCCAGACGCGATACCTGCGACCAGGCCCCGCCTTCCTTGCTGGCCAGGCCCAGATTGCTGCCCGGGGCCGGGTTGAGCAAGCGCGCCTGACGCAAACTGGCCGTGGTCCATGCGCCGATAACCGGGCCGCCACTCCCGACCAGGCATGCAGCCGGAACTTCGAGCTCGAGCGCGGTGACGTTCTTTTGTGCAAGGGAATCAAGCCTTTGTTTTCAGCTTGGGGATCAAAGGCCGTGGCCGGTGCGGCGATATTAACCAGGTCAAACGTGCCGCCCAGGTTCACCACAAACGGATCTTTACGCTGGCCGACAAAGACCTTGCCCGGCGTGCCGCAGCCGGGGATGTTGATGCTGTAAACGTGCTGCGCCGCGTACGTCGCATAATTGGCCAGCGATTTGTTGCCGATATTGTCGACGGGCTTGGTGAAGGTACTGCTGCCGTCGGCCGCATTGGTGATGGCGGCGGCAGTGCCGCTGCGGCGATCGCCCGTCACCAGCGTCAGCGTAAAGCTCTCCTGCACATTCAGCGTGGCCGCTTTGGGCGCGTTGATGGCGCCGGTATTGGTCAGCGGCACCGACACATTCTTGCCCCCCACCGGCACCGTCAAATCCTGCAGGTTATTGCTGAAGCGGAACTGGAAGGTCAGATGCTCATGCGCATCGCCGACGTTGTCGACGTGGATTTCATACAGCGCATTGGGGTCCATCAGATAGAAATTCGGGCCACCCGGGCCGTCCTGCAGCGGCTGGTAGTTGGCGATCAGGGTAACGAAAGCGGAACGGCCGGTTTCGTAGCTACGGAACATATAAAAAATCACTGGCATCGACTTTAGGGTTTTGCGTTAGAAACGGTGATTCGCGGTGGCTGGAGGCTTGCGCTCCGGCGGCGATCATCAACAAGGCGGCGGCTATGGGCATGCCCGCCCGTGCAACGTAGCTCATCGTACTCTCCAGTTCTCAGCATCGATTGGGTGGATGCCCCGGCATCAGGCCGGGACGGTGGCTCGCACTTGTTGTAAGGACTGCGTTATTGCGCCACCGTGAATATTTACGAGTGAGATACGTGAACGGATGCGGCGGGCGTAACCATGGCCGCAAATAGATGATTAACGCCTTGTTTTAATGCGCATTTATATCTGCAGAACGCGTCCCTACACGCTGACACGAAGCAGATCCGAGCGGCACCAGCCCCGCTTGACCGGCACACAAAAATGGCAAAAGCCGCCTTGACCCGCGCCGTAAACACGGCCGCCCGCACTGCGGCGGGCTCTGCTAGAATGTCGGGTTTTCCGCATCCAGATGATCAAGCATGGAAGCCGAACAGCTTAACCAGATCGAAAACCAGCTCAAAGAGCTGGGTTCCCGCGCCGAAGAACTCAAACGCTATCTCGACTATCCCGCCAAGCAAGACCGGCTGGAGGAAGTCGTGCGCCTGTCCGAAGACCCGGACATCTGGAACGACCAGAAAAAAAAGCCCAGGAAATCGGCCGCGAACGCAAAGCCTCGAAGGCGTGGTGCTGGTGCTCGACCAGGTAACCAGCGGCGTTAAAGACGCGCTCGACCTGTTCGAGATGGCGCGCGAAGAAGAAGACTGGACCACGGTGGATGCCGTGGCCGGCGACTACGCCAGCTTGAAGCGCAGATTGCCCAGCTTGAGTTCCGGCGGATGTTCAACAATCCGATGGACCCGAACGCCTGCTTTGTTGATATCCAGGCCGGTGCCGGTGGTACCGAAGCCCAGGATTGGGCCTCGATGCTGCTGCGTATGTATGTGCGCTACGGCGAGCGCAAAGGTTTTACCGTCGAAGTGATGGAAGTGTCGGAAGGCGACGTGGCTGGCATCAGCAGCGCCACGGTCAAGTTTACCGGCGACTACGCCTACGGTTTTTTTTGCGTACCGAAACCGGCGTACACCGCCTGGTGCGTGTATCGCCGTTTGACAGCAACGCCCGCCGCCACACCTCGTTCTCTTCGGTGTTTGTGTACCCGGAAGTCGACGACAGCTTTGAGATTGAAATCAATCCGGCCGATGTGCGCACCGATACCTACCGTGCCTCGGGCGCGGGTGGTCAGCACATTAACAAGACCGATTCCGCCGTCCGTTTGACACACATTCCCACCAATATCGTGGTGCAGTGCCAGAACGACCGCTCGCAACACCGTAACCGCGACGAAGCATGGGCCATGCTGCGCGCCAAACTGTATGAACTTGAATTGCGCAAACGCATGGAAGCGCAGCAACAACTCGAAGCCGGCAAGTCCGACATCGGTTGGGGCCATCAGATTCGTTCGTATGTGTTTGACCAGAGCCGCATCAAGGATCTGCGCACCGGTTATGAAGTGGGCAACCTGAAGGGTGTAATGGATGGCGACATCGATGCCTTTATCGAAGCCAGCCTGAAACAAGGCGTTTAACGCGCCCGCCTCCAGCCAAGATCAAAGCAAGACCAAGACCAACATGACGCCACGCCTCGCGTGGCCCCAGGATGATAGAAATGTCCGACCAGCAACAGCCTGTGACCGCCGCACCCGCGCAAGACGACAACAAACTGATCGCCGAACGCCGCGCCAAACTGGCCGCCATCCGCGAAAAAAAAGGCGTGGCTTTTCCCAACGACTATCGCCGCGAGCACACCAGCGGCCCGCTGCACGCGCAGTACGATGCCGTGGAAAAAGAACCGCTGGAAGCGCAAGCCGTGGCCGTCAGCGTTGCCGGTCGCATGATGCTGAAACGCGTGATGGGCAAAGCCAGCTTTGCCACGCTGCAAGATGTGTCGGGCCAGATCCAGCTGTATGTTTCGCGTGACAGCGTGGGCGAAGACGTTTACGCCGGCTTCAAGACGTGGGATCTGGCGATATCGTCGGCGCGCGTGGCACGCTGATGAAAACCAACACCGGCGAATTGTCGATCCACGTCGCCGAACTGCGCTTGCTGACCAAGGCGCTGCGCCCGCTGCCGGACAAGCACCACGGCCTAGCGGATCAGGAGCAGAAATATCGCCAGCGTTATGTTGATCTGATCACCAACGACGTAGCGCGCACTACCTTCGTTAACCGTTCGCGCATCGTGCAAAAGATTCGCGAATACATGGTGAACGAGCAGTACCTGGAAGTGGAAACGCCGATGATGCACCCGATTCCGGGCGGCGCCACGGCCAAGCCGTTTACCACGCACCACAACGCGCTGGATATGCCGTTGTATCTGCGGATTGCGCCGGAGTTGTACCTGAAGCGGCTGGTGGTGGGCGGCATGGAGCGCGTGTTCGAGATCAACCGCAACTTCCGCAACGAAGGCATGAGCACGCGGCACAATCCCGAATTCACCATGATGGAATTCTATGAGGCGTATGCCGATTACCATCGCATGATCGAGATGACCGAGGGCGTCATCCGTTACGCCGCGCAAGAAGTACTGGGCAAGACCGTCATCGAATATCAAGGTCGCGAAGTTGATCTGTCCAAGCCGTTTGCACGCTTTACTACGGTTGAGGCCATCCACCATTACAACCCGCAATACACCACCGAACAGCTGAACGATCGCGACTTTCTGAAAGCCGAAATCGCGCGTCTGGGCGGCAAGCCGGTGTTGACTGATGGCGTGGGCGGTTTGCAACTGAGCCTGTTTGAAGAAACCACCGAAGAAAAGCTGTGGGAACCGACCTTTATCATCGATTACCCGGCCGAAGTGTCGCCGCTGGCGCGTGCCAACGACAACAATCCGGATCTGACCGAGCGCTTTGAGCTGTTTATGGTCGGCCGCGAACACGCCAACGGTTATTCGGAGTTGAACGATCCCGAAGACCAGGCCGCCCGCTTCCAGGCGCAGGTTGATCTGAAGGACAAGGGCGATGATGAGGCGATGCACTTTGACGCCGATTACATCCGCGCACTGGAATATGGCTTGCCCCCGACCGGCGGCTGCGGCATTGGTATCGACCGTCTGGTGATGCTGTTGACCGACTCTGCGTCGATCCGTGACGTCATCCTGTTCCCGCAGATGCGCCGCGAGGACTGATCAAACCGATCCGTCGAGCTATAACGCTGTAACAAGGCTGCCATCGCAAGGTGGCAGCCTGTCGTCATCAAAATAACCCGCCGCTGCTGCATGGCGGGTTTTGTCATTACTGGGCCGTCCCCACTGGCGCGGTTTATCTGCTGGAGTCTCATGCGTCATATCCCCATCAACAAACTGCATTGGCGCGCGCTGTTGTTTCCGCTGTGCATGGTGCTGTACGAATTCTCCTGCTACATCGCCAACGACATGATCCTGCCGGGCATGCTGCACGTGACGCAGGAATTCCACGCCAGCAGCGCGTGGGTGCCCACCTCGATGACCACGTATTTGCTGGGTGGCGCGTCACTGCAATGGCTGCTCGGGCCCTTGTCGGACCGCATCGGCCGGCGCCCGGTGATGCTGACCGGGGTAGTCTGGTTTGTGCTGATGTGCTGCGGCGCGCTGGTGGCGCAAAGCATTGAATTCTTCCTGGTGTTGCGCGTGCTGCAAGGCATGGGCATGTGCTTTATCGTCGCGGTCGGTTATGCGGCGATTCAGGAAGCGTTTGAAGAAACCACCGCCATCAAGGTGATGGCGATGATGGCCAATGTGGCATTGCTGGCCCCCTTGATTGGCCCACTGACCGGGGCGGCGGTCATGGCGGTGGCGCCGTGGCGCATGGTGTTTGTCGCCATCGCCGGGTTGGCTGCCGTCGCTGGCGTCGGGCTGTTCTTTACCATGCCGGAGACGGCACCCAAGGCCAAAGCCGCGTTCTCGTTCAAGCCGTCGGCCACGATTATCTGGCGGTATTAGGCAACAAGCGTTTTATGGCTGGCGTAATGGCGATTTCACTGGCCAGCCTGCCCTTGCTGGCATGGATAGCCAATCCCCGGTCATCATCATGGAAGGCGCGGGCCTGCCCAGCCTGACTTATGGCCTGTGGCAGTTGCCGGTGTTCGGCTGCCTGATCGCGGGCAATATCGTGCTGGCCACCATCGCCGAGCGCTTTCCGATCCATCGGGTGATCGCGGGCGGTGGCGCGGTGCTGGGCGTGGGCGTGTTTCTGGCGGCGCTACTGACATGGGTATACGGCTTTCGCGGCATGGCCATCGGGCTGGGCTTGTATTCGTTCGGGCTTGGCTTGGCCAACGCGGGCCTGTACCGCTTGACCCTGTTTTCCAGTGATGTCGGCAAGGGCACGGTTTCCGCCGTGCTGGGCGTGGTGATGATGGGCATCTACGCCGTCGGCGTCGAAGTATTCAAAGCGATTTATGTTGCCGCAGGCACCGCATGGTTTGCCACGGCGTTTATCCCTTTGGGCATTTCTTTCATTTTCACGCTGTTGTGGTTTATGAACTGGCTGCCATCCCAGCGTAAACTGCCGGCTGCCTGAAACCCGCCCGACGCCACTGCCATGCCCGAACGCCTTGTCCCTGCCCGCCTGCAATTCAACGCCGAGGGCGTGCCGTGGTCGGCTGATTTTGACGATGTCTATCATTCGGCCGATGGCGGCCTCGAACAGGCGCAGGCGGTGTTTATCGCCGGCAACGGCCTGCCCCAGCGCTGGCAAGGCCGCACCCAGTTCTGCATCGTCGAGACGGGCTTTGGCCAAGGGCTTAACTTTCTGGCCACGTGGCAGACCTGGCGCGCTGACCCGCAACGGGCAGAGCGCCTGCATTTTGTTTCGGTAGAAAAACACCCCTTCAGCGCCGAAGACCTGCGCCTGCTGCATGCGCAGTATCCGGCACTGGCTGAGCTGTCCGCCGAGTTGCTGACGCAATGGCCGCTACTCACACCTGGATCCATCGCCTGCATCTGGACGCGGGCCGCGTTACCCTGACGCTGCTGTTTGGCGAGGCGGAAACACTGCTGCGCCAGCTGGATATGCAGGCCGATGCGATTTATCTGGACGGATTCTCCCCCGGCAAAAAAAATGAAGACTTATGGTCGCCCGCCGTATTTCGCGCACTGTGGTTACTCGGCAAAGCCGACACCACGCTGGCGACTTATACCGTAGCGGGCGCGGTGCGCAACGGCCTGAAAGACGCGGGTTTTATGCCGCGCAAGGTCGAAGGCTTTGGACGCAAGCGGCAACGGCTGGAAGGCAGTATGGCGCGCAGTCCGCGTCGCAGTGCGGTTTCGCATCCGGCGCATAGCGCCTCGTGATCGGCGCCGGGCTG
>BBFD01000215.1 GCA_001313065.1 Silvimonas sp. JCM 19000 | reverse complement strand
CGTTCACATGCCGCGTGATAACGCGCGCCGGGTGGTCGAAGGCGCGCGCAACCTGTCGCCCGCACTGGGCAATCGCATGTTGCTACGCGGTTTCTGGAGACCGGCGTGTTTGTGCGCGAACTGCTGCCGCAAGATCTGAAGCTGGAACTTGATCAGCTCAACGAAGGCGAAGCCATTCGCGCCGCGGGTTATCTGGCGCAGGTGGTGGGCCAGGCGCATGCGCGGCAGATGGACGCTGACACCCGCAAACGCTGGCGCGCCGAACTGCAACGCGATCGCAGCCGCAGCTTTGATGCGCCGTCGTGGCTGTGGACCAGCGTGGTGCAACTGGTGGGTAGCCACGAGCAAGGTTATCTGGAGCATTGCCGTCGTTTTGCCATGGCTGATCCGGGCGTCGCTGTGCTGTGGCATGGCGTGGCCAGGCCCGGCGGCGCGGCGGCAAGCCTTGCGGCGCGCGCTTCATAACCATTTTTCATAATTTTATGAAAAGAAAGATTTGCCGGGTCTAAGCCCGCTCGGGGACAATGCCGGGTTTGCTGACCGGACGGCCAGGCGGTCTCCGGCGCGGCAGCGCAAGCGCCGCCCCTTATGGATACCCCCAACCGCGCCCGGCGGCCTTTTGCACTAAAGTGACGAGGCCCGTCGCCTGTGCGCGACGGCCCCCTGTAGCAGACCCACAAGGTTACCGAGTGATTGAATTTATTGATGTCCACAAGTCGTTCAAGGTGGACGGGCGCGATATTCCCGCCCTTAACGGCATCGACCTCAAGATCGAGGCGGGCCAGATCTTTGGCATTATCGGCCACTCCGGCGCGGGCAAATCGACGCTGGTGCGCCATATCAACCTGCTGGAAAAGCCCACGCGTGGCCGCATCCTGATTGGCGGCGAAGACATTACCGCGCGCGATGCTGCGGGTTTGCGCGAAATGCGCCGCGGCATCGGCATGATTTTTCAGCATTTCAATTTGCTGTCGAGCAAGACCGTGGCTGAGAACATCGCGTTTCCGCTGCGCCTGGCCGGCACGCCCACCGCAAAAAATCCATCAGCGCGTAAACGAACTGATTGCCCGCGTCGGGCTGGAAGAACACGCGCGCAAATATCCGGCGCAATTGTCGGGCGGGCAAAAAACAGCGTGTGGGCATTGCCCGCGCCCTGGCCACCGGCCCGCGCATCTTGTTGTGCGACGAGGCCACCAGCGCGCTCGACCCGCAAACCACGCAATCGGTTTTGCAACTGCTGGCCGAGATTAATCGCGAATTCAATCTGACCATTGTGGTCATCACGCACGAGATGGACGTGATCCGCCGCATCGGCGACCGCGTGGCGGTGCTGGATGCGGGCCGCGTGGTGGAAACCGGCGCGGTGGCAGATGTATTCCTGCACCCCCAGCACCAGACCACGCAACGCTTTGTGCGCGAAGCCGAGAACGTGGACGAGCAAGAAGAACACGCCGCGTTTGAACATGTGCCCGGCCGCATCATCCGCCTGACTTTCCGCGGCGAGAGCACCTATCAACCGGTGCTGGGCCAGGTGGCGCGTGAAACCGGCGTTGATTTTTTTTCCATTCTGTCCGGTCGCATCGACCGCATCAAAGACACGCCGTACGGCCAGCTGACCCTGTCGCTGACTGACGGCCAGCCCGACGCCGCATTGCAACGCTTTGCCGCCGCGGGCCTGACCGTTGAGGTATTGCGCGCATGAACGAACTGTTTGTTAACGTCGACTGGAGCGACATCTGGCAAGCCACGCAAGATACCTTGCTGATGTTGGGCGGCTCGCTGCTGTTTACGCTCATCCTGGGCCTGCCGCTGGGCGTGCTGCTGTTTTTAACCGGCCCGCGCCAATTGCTGGACCAACCGGCGGCATATCGCGTCATCGCGTTTATCGTCAATGTGCTGCGCTCGATTCCGTTTGTGATTTTGCTGATCGTGCTGATCCCGTTTACCACCTGGCTGGTGGGCACGTCGCTGGGCGTGCTGGGCGCGATTCCGCCGTTGGTGATTGGCGCTGCGCCGTTCTTTGCCCGGCTGGTGGAAACCGCCTTGCGCGAAGTGGACCGCGGCATTATCGAAGCCACCCAGCCATGGGCGCCAGCACGCGCCAGATTGTATTTGGCGCCCTGTTGCCCGAAGCGCGCCCCGGCATTCTGGCCGGCGCCACCATCACCGCCATCACGCTGGTTTCCTATACCGCGATGTCGGGCTTGATTGGCGGCGGCGGCTTGGGCGATCTGGCCATCCGCTATGGCTATCAACGCTTTCAGACCGATGTGATGGTGGTGACGGTGCTGGTGTTGATTGTGCTGGTGCAGTTGCTGCAGATGATCGGCGACAAGCTGGTCCGCCATTTTTTCGCGGCGCTGAGACGGGATCACCATGAGCCCACGCGCCTGCATCCGTCGACTCTGGTTCAACTGTTGAACCGGGCATGACGCCCTCGACCCTGTTTAAAACTGCACCGCCGGCAATGTCGCCGAGTGGTGCGCTCCAACCCTGAAAAAGGAAACCGTAAATCATGAAAAAAAGTGCTGACCCTGCTGGTCGCTGCGCTGGCGCTCAACGCCCACGCTGCCGAAAAACTGACCGTTGCCGCCACCGCCGTGCCGCACGCCGAAATCCTCGAATTTGTGAAGCCAGCCCTGGCCAAGCAAGGCGTGGACCTCGAAGTAAAAGTGTTCAGCGACTACGTGCAGCCGAATATCCAGGTGGCGGAAAAGCGCATCGACGCCAACTTCTTCCAGCACAAGCCTTACCTGGCTGAGTTCAACAAAGGCAAGGGCACCAATCTGGTTCCCGTGGTCGGCGTGCACGTTGAGCCGTTTGGCGCGTACTCCACCAAAGTCAAAAAAAAGCTGGCTGATCTGAAAGACGGCGCCACCGTCGCCATCCCCAACGACGCCACCAACGGCGGCCGCGCGCTGCTGCTGCTGGACAAGGCCGGCATCATCAAGCTGAAAGACGCAACAACATCCTGGCTACGCCGAAAGACGTGGAAGGCAACCCGAAACACCTGCAGTTCAAACCGCTGGAAGCCGCCACGCTGCCGCGCGTGCTGAACGAAGTGGATCTGGCCTGATCAACACCAACTACGCGCTGGCCGCCAAACTGAACCCGACCAAAGACGCGCTGGTGATCGAAGGCGCGCAATCGCCGTACGTGAACTACCTGGTGGCACGCCCGGATAACAAAGACAGCGACGCCATCAAAAAACTGGCCGCCGCACTGACCACCCCGGAAGTGAAGAAGTTTATTGAACAGAAATACCAGGGCGCGGTTGTACCCGCGTTCTAAGTCGTGATGGCCGTTGTTTGACGGCTGCACTGGCTAAAAACAAACAGCCCCGGAATTGCGGCAATAAATGCTGCGGTTTCGGGGCTGTTGTCGTTTTGGGGGGTGTTACGCCAGTCGCCACGGCATGGGGCATTCGATCCGGTTATATATGTGCGCCGTGATCGATGCGCCGAAAACCGGTAGGCAGAGCAGGGCGGCGGGGCTTGGGAGGGCGGAAGGCTCGAAGAAAATGCCATGCCGCAAACCCGCAAACCCGCAAATGGCAGAAGTTCTGCCCGATGGCTTTGAATGGTGGGTCTTGACCCACCCTATGGGAAGTAGCGAGTGCAATTGAAAATTGGGACGGCAGTGGCCATGCGAAATTAATGCGTTAAGCAGGCGGTGCGGACGTTCACCGTCACCCGTCGCATCCACGCCCACCCGATGTTGCGCAGCAACGAGGCAGCAAGCCCGGCCAACAGCAGCCATTACCTGTCGAGGGAGGGGAAGGAGACCAGGTTTATGGGCTCCGTCCGACCGAAGTTCCGCGGAGCGGCAGCTGAGCCATGTGAGTGCAAGACGGTCCGTTTCGGCTTTTGACCTGCGGGCCCCCTGGCGAGTGGCGGAGCCGCGAGTGGGGTCGCCTTTCTTTTGCTTACTTCTTCTTTGGCGAAGCAAAGAAAAGTAAGGTGCTCCCGGGCACCCCCGGGTATCTAAAATGCGCCGCAGGCTCAAGCGGTTAAAGGTGTACGAGGCGCAAGCCGAACATCAAAATATGCGCCGCAGGCACAAGCGGTTAAAGGTGAGCCCCGCCTAAGCGGGACACCCCAAAATGCGCCGCAGGCTACTACCAAGCCCACCGAGTAATACTGTACCCAACCCGAACCTGATTGGTATGCGCGTTATACCCTCCAGATCCTCGCCATACCCCGTAAAGTAATCCGCAAACAAATACCCGCCCAAACCGCGCCAGATCCGCGCCACCGGGTACGTCGCCTGGAATTCCGCACTGCCATAATCCGACTTGGTGCCTTACGCAGCGTGGTGGCAAACTGCCAGCCATTGGCATTGCCGTAGCTCACGTTCAGATCCACATAACCACGATAATTGCGCATATCCGGGTTATCGCTATCGATGGGATACCAATACAGCTTGGGCGCGACCACCCATTCGTTTTTTTTGGTCGGATCGCCAAAATGCAGGATGGGCTGCACATACACGCTGTTAAAGCTGCGCGAACCCGGATCGCCCTTGCCATTGGATTCATGCCGCAAACCGGCTTCCAGCCCCATGCGCTGGTACCAGCTCGCCTGTATGCCAGTGTCCGGCGTGTAATAGAACAGGCTAGGCATATAGCTGCTGTCATCAAACGGATGCGATTTGGCCGACAGATTCCAGAACGAACGCTGGCTATAGGCAAAGTACAGATTGTCGAGGAAAGCGCGTGAGGCCGGATCAGCCGGCAACATCAGCCGATATTTAAAGCTGATCTGGAACTTGGCATTCCAGTCGCCATTTTTTTTGCCGACGGCAAAATACATCGGCTCATAACCGCTCAGGCGACTCTCCGTGGTACGCAGCAAGGCCGCGGTGTCGGTATCGAGTGCGCCCGGCGTGGCCACCTGCGCTGCGGCCACGGCAGCGGTCTCGGTGGTGGGGGCCGCTGCACCGTATTGCACCAGGTTATCAGTGGCCTTGGTGTTGGCGGCCTCAGCCTGCGCCGCCTTTTCGGCATCCACTTTAGCCTTGAGCGTGGCCTTGTCGCCTTGATCAATCGCGATCAACACCGGCGCGGTATCAAAGCCGATGACTTGCACCCGCACTGCGCCACGCAGGGTGGTAGGCAGCGCTGTCGAATAGGCCACGCGGCGGAACTCGCCTGGTTTCAGCGTGACGCTGTCGCCGCTATTACCCACCCGCGTCAGCGTAAACGGCGCCAGATTGGGAAAATCGGCGTTGCTGACCGTGGCCTGGATTTGCCCGGGAATAGCAACGGGCAAGTTGGATTGGGTGGGATTGTCGATCAGCAAAGTCAGCGTCAGCGGCGCGCCCGGTTGCACGCTGCTGGCGGGATGCAACACATTGACCTCGGCCAGTGCCGAGGTACTCAAGAGCGCCAGCGCACAAGCCAGGGCGCGCAAATTAAATGGTCGTTTGAGCGGATGGTGCAAGGTTGACGTCGGCATGGCTGTGGTTCCGTGGTTTTTTTTATGATCTTGATAAAGAACGCCCGCTGCGATCGGCAACGGGCGCCGGGTTTAACACTGGCCGGGATCACCGGGGCGCAATGGCAATTCAACGGTAAAGGTGGAGCCTTCGCCCAGCTTGCTTTGCAGGCTGATGCGGCCGCCTGGGCTTCGACAATCTGGCCGACGATAAACAAGCCCAGGCCCAGCCCACCCATTTCGTTGAATTCCACCGCGCGTTCAAACAACTGGAAAATCCGCTGCTGGTTTTCTTCGGCAATGCCGATGCCATGGTCTTTGACACTGAACCAGGCTTTGCCGTTATCGGCGCGCACGGTAATGGCGATGGGCCGATTGGCGCCGTAACGGATGGCATTGGTAATCAGATTGGTCACCACCTGATCCAGCCGATAGCGGTCCCACATGCCGATCACCGGTGCGGGCGCATCCAGCGTGTAGCCTTTGTTGACCAGCGTCAGTTGCTCGTCGAAACGGTCGACGATTTCACGCACATGCTCGGACAAATCAAATTCTTCGGGCTTGAACGACAACTTGCCGCCGCGGATGCGCGAGATATCCAGCATGTCGTCAATCAAGCGCAGCACGCCTTCCACGATGCGGCCATCGGTTTCGACCATCTTTTCGATCTTGGCCTGGGTAAACGCGGCGGTATTGCCCTGGCGTAGATGGCGCGCACGCAGCTGGTTTTGCAGCTTGAGCGAGGTCAACGGCGTTTTCAGTTCGTGCGAGGCAATCGACATGAAGTCATCGCGGATGCGCACTGCTTGTTGCAATTCGCCTTGTGCGGCCTGCAGCTGGCATAGCAGTTTTTTCTTGCTGGGCGCGGCTGGCTTGCAGGGCCTCAAGCTGGCGCCGCATGGCCAGACGTTGCTGATGCAATTCGATAAACACATTGATCTTGGATTTGACCGCGTGAATATCGAGTGGCTTGTGCAGAAAATCGACCGCGCCGGTTTCGTAACCCTTGAAGGCGTAGTTCATGCCTTTGTCGTTGGCGGTGACAAACACGATGGGGATGTGCTTGGATTTTTCGGTACCGCGCATCAACTCGGCCAGCTCAAAGCCATTCATGCCGGGCATCTGCACATCGATCAAGGCCAGCGCAAAGTCGTGTTGCAGCACCAGTTCGAGCGCTTGTTCGCCCGAGCGCGCACTGAAGATCTGCACGTCGTCGCGGCGGATCAAGGCCTCCAGCGCCATCAGGTTTTCTTGCAGATCATCGACGATCAGCAGATTGGTGCGTTCCTGGATATCCAGCAACGCGGGTTGCTCATTGGGCGCCATAACGGCTCCTGGTTGCAACGTCGCCAGCCACTGCCCGATGGCGGTGGCGGTCAGAATATGAGCGGATGGCACGGCGGCCAGGGCGGCGG
>BBFD01000214.1 GCA_001313065.1 Silvimonas sp. JCM 19000 | reverse complement strand
ATCGCCACGCCGGCCTTGCCGCTGATTGCCGCTATGGCAGACGACTGGGCGCCCGCGCCGTGGCTGGCGCAGATGCGCCGCATCAACTATCTGTCGAATGTGTGCCTCGTGCTGGAACTGGAACGCAGCTTGTCCACCACCTATTGGCTGAACGTCAACGATCCGACTTTCCCGTTTGTGGCGGTGATTGAACACACCAATTTTGAGCGCCCCAGTGAATACGGCGGCCGCCACATTGTTTATCTGTCCAGATATCTGCCACATACCGACGCCATGTACGGCATGAGCGCCGACGAAATGCTGGCCTTTGCCACGCCGTGGCTTAAAAAAAGATGTTCCCGGCGTTTGACCCGGCGTGGGTGCTCAAGCATCACGTATGGCGCGCGCGCTATTCGCAACCGGTGGTGGAGCAGCATTACAGCAATCTGATCCCAGCCAGCGAAGGCCCGGCGCCGGGGCTGACCATAGCCTCAATGGCGCAGATCTACCCCGAAGACCGCGGCACCAACTACGCCGTACGCGAAGGCCGCAAAGCCGGGCGCGCGGTTGCGCTGAAGTTATAGGGTGGGTCAAGACCCACCATTCAGAGCCATTGAGCAGAACTGATCGACGTGCGGGCTTGTTCTTTGCGGCTTTGCCAGGTGGGTCTAGACCCACCCTATGAAACCGGACTGTGGCGCGGAACGTACAGGTGCGGCGGCAGTCGGTATCAAGCGATCGGACCGCACATCGGTCACGGCGGCTTCTTTCGTGACGTTAATGCCTTCCTGGCCTATCGATCCGCGCTGTAAGCCTTTCCCGCAGCACCGCAGCCGACACACCGCGATACAGCCCCAGCCTGACAGCCCCGTCGGCACTGGCTTCCCACTGGTTTTGTTGCCGCCGCAAACATCGGCATATACCCGGGTCGCAGCGTAAGCCGTGTGTCCGTCAGCGCCGGCGCTGACCATCCGGTCGCCGCCCATCCCGCAGGTCTGACCGTTCATTCCAGCGCCCACAAACACCCCGACAAAACCGGGCATCCTGCCGCCCGTACCGCTCGCAACACCGCGCGCTTATTAGTCTTGTCTTATTTGAGAAGGCGTCGGTATCATCCTGCGAACAAGGAATGACCATTGCATATTTGCGTGGCCGTTACGGGCTTCAAACGCTCAAAACCGCGCAGCGGATTTCGTTAGATCAATAAAGCAGTGGCATCGCATCAGGAGGAGTTCCATGTCGAGTCTTGCCGGCGTCAAGGTGATGGTGATCGATGACAGCAATACCATCCGCCGTAGCGCAGAAATCTTCCTCGGCCAGGCAGGTTGTGAAGTGATCCTGGCGGAAGACGGGTTTGACGCGCTGGCCAAAGTCAGCGACCACCTGCCCGACGTGATCTTTGTTGATGTGATGATGCCGCGTCTTGACGGTTACCAGACGTGTTCACTGATCAAGAAAAAAACCCGCGCTTCAAGGCGACGCCGGTCATCATGCTATCTTCCAAAGATGGCCTGTTTGATCGGGCACGCGGGCGCATGGTGGGATCAGACCAGTATCTGACCAAGCCTTTTACCAAGGACAGTTTGTTGACCGCAGTAGGCGAACACGTTCGCACTGCGTAGCCAGCTTTCCCGAAATCCAAGTTACAAGAGTGAACACAGACCCATGTCTATCAAAAAAGTACTGATCGTGGATGACTCCCCTACCGAGCGTCATTTTCTGGGCGAGCTGCTGACCAAAGCGGGCTACCAGGTACTGACCGCCGAATCGGGCGAAGAAGCCGTGGCCAAGGTCAAAGACATCATGCCCGACCTGATCCTGATGGATGTGGTCATGCCCGGCATGAATGGTTTTCAGGCCACGCGCACCATCACCCGCGACGAAGTCACCAAGCATATTCCGGTGATCATGTGCACCAGCAAGAATCAGGAAACCGACATGGTCTGGGGCAAACGCCAGGGCGCGGCGGAATACATCGTCAAGCCGGTAGACCCGCAAGAACTGTTTACCAAGATCGCCGCACTGGGCTAAGCCCGGCCCGATCATCAGCAGAACGCACAGAGAACAGCACAGTCATGGCCAAGCGGATCAGTTTGCGCGAGTACCAGGAAGGCGTGGTCGCGCGCCTCAAGACGGCAGCCGCCACCGCGCAAGTGGATGCGCGCCTGGGCGTACGCATCGGTGGCCATAACTGGCTGCTTGATCTGGGCGATGTGGCCGAAGTCATGCCGCTGCCCACCGTGTCAGAAGTACCGCTGGCGCAGCACTGGTTTCGCGGCGTGGCCAATATCCGCGGCAACCTGGTCAGCGTGACCGATCTGGCCGCATTTTTTTTGGCGAAGCCCCGCTGGTGCCCAGCGCTGCATCCCGCCTGATTTTGCTGCACGCCAAACATATCCTGCATGCCTCGGTACTGGTTGAGCGCATGCTGGGGCTGAAGCATCTGGCCGATATGACCGTGGTGCCCGCCAGCATGAACCACCCCTGGGTGGGTGAACATTATGCCGACGCCGCGGGTGGCGCCTGGCACACGCTCGAAGTAAGCCGGTTGTCGCAAGACGCCGCCTTTCTGCAAGCCGGGCTGCACTAAGGCAACACGTCGTACCCAAGCAATACAGGCACTGGCCAGACCCGCCGCATGCGGCTTTTTTTTGGCACTGGCCCTGTCAGGGAATCAACAAAAACGTAAGGCGCCCGGCAAAGTATCGGGCGCTGGCAGCAAACACTTTTAGACCGGTGATTACACATCATCATTAACCGTTAAAACCGTAAGAACAGGCGCATCCGCTGACAGATCACGGTGGGCTTTTCTTGCAGTTGGCGCGCCACGCTGGCGCGCCCTTGGGCAGTATCGGGAGAGAGGCAAAGCATGGCGACGTTGAAACTGGGCAACCTGAAGGGAGCGTTTGCCCGGAAGGACAAAGCGGCGGACGGGGCTCGTAAATTCGAGCCGATGAAGACCACGTGGATTCTGGACAAACTGCGTATGCCGGAATCCGGCGAAGACGGCGTATTGCGTCCGGTGCCGTTCATTGGACATCTGCCGTCGCGGACACAGGTCGGCTACCTGCTGGTGACCGTGGCAGTGGCCGGTGTGGCCGCTGTGGGTGTTGCCTTCCTGTCGTTCAAGCGTCCAGCATCAACGCCGAGCGGCGTTCTACCGCCACCGAAATGCAGATGTTGTCGCAGCGGATTGCGCGGGCATCCACGCTGGCCGTGCGCGGCGATGCCGAGGCCTTCAAGATTCTGGAAGAGTCGTACAACAAGTTCGACTCCGATCTGGAAGGTCTGGGCGCCCCCACCGTATTCAGTGTCTTTGTGCGCAGCCCCGGTGCCACCCTCGACAGATTCATCAGGTATGGAACCAGTCGTACCGCCCCAACCCGGCGCGCCCGACGGTCGATACCATTCTCAAGCAAAAGAACCAGCTGATTACCGTGGGCAAGAGCGTTGCCGGTATCAACGAGGATGATGCGCGCTTGCTGGAACTGACCCAGCAGTTTGCCGCGATGCTGGCCGAAGGCGGCGGCACCGCGCGTGAACTGGATTACGCCAACCAGTTGTCGATGCTGTCGCAACGGATGGCCAAGAACGCCAACGCCCTGCTGGCCGGTGACCTGATCAACCCCGAGACCGTGTTCTTGCTGGGTAAAGATACCTCCACCTTCGGTGACATCATCCAGGGCTTTATGGATGGCAACGAAGAAATGCAGATTCGCCCGGCCAACACCTCGGCCATGGTGGACAAGCTGAAAGAAGTGCGTTCGTACTTCCACCATTTTGAAATCGTGGTGGCGTCGTTCTCGCGCAACATGCAGCCGCTGGTAAACACCCGCCTGGCAAACCAGGCCATCGTGCGTGATTCCGAGCCGCTGCTGCGCGACACCATGCAACTGGCCGACGTGTACGAAAACACGCTGGGCAGCGCACTGGTTACCATTCTGGAAATCTTGTTTATCGGCGTGGGCGTCACCGCGCTGTATTTCCTGCAACGCGTATACAACCAGGATTCGCTGCGTCGTCGTCTGTTGTCGGAAAACGAGAACAAAAAAAAGAACCAGGAAGCCATTTTGCGCTTGCTGAACGAAATGTCGGATCTGGCCGATGGTGACTTGACGGTACGCGCGTCGGTAACCGAAGACCTGACCGGCGCCATCGCCGACTCGATCAACTACACGATTGAAGAGTTGCGTTCGCTGATTACCGGTATTAACCGCGCCACCGACCAGGTGAGTTCGGCTACCGGCGAGGCGCAGGGCGTTTCGACCGAGCTGATTGCCGCTGCTGACCGCCAGTCGCGCGAAATTACCAGTACCAACAACACGGTTGAACAGATGGTGCGCTCGATTCAGGGCGTATCGGCCACCGCAGCCCAGTCGTCCGAGGTGGCGCAAGCGTCGCTGGCGGCGGCAGAACAAGGCGCGGCGGCGGTAAACAACCAGATCAAGGGTATGAATGAAATCCGCGAGCAGATTCAGGAAACTGCAAAACGGATTAAACGTCTGGGCGAATCGTCACAGGAAATTGGTGAAATCGTTGAACTGATTTCCGACATTACCGAACAGACCAACGTGCTGGCGCTGAACGCAGCCATCCAGGCCGCAGCCGCTGGTGAAGCCGGTCGTGGCTTCTCGGTGGTGGCGGAAGAAGTGCAGCGTCTGGCTGAACGCTCCGGCGAAGCCACCAAGCAGATCGGCGCGATTGTGAAGACCATTCAGACCGATACGCACGATGCCGTGGCCGCTATGGAAGTGTCGACCCAGGGTGTGGTGGAAGGGGCCAAGTTGTCCGATGCCGCTGGCCGCGCGCTGACGCAGATCGAGTCGGTAACGCGTGATCTGTCGGCACTGATTCAGTCGATTGCCCACGAAACCGAAGATCAGACCGCATTGGCCGCCCGCGTGAATGCCTCGATGCGCGACATTCTGGCGGTGACCGAACAAACCTCCGCCGGTGTGAAACAGTCCGCTAACGTGGTCGGCCAGCTGAATGGCCTGGCCGTCGGCCTGAAGAGCTCGGTCGCCGGCTTCAAACTAAGCTGATGAACAGGCGCGGCCCCGGCCGCGCCCCAGACATTGATCTTGCCAGCACCGACCCCAGTCGTGCGCGGCGACGCGCGCCCCTGCCCGATGTAGCGCGCTGCGCCTTATCGCTTACCGAACTGAGTACTCCACATGAGCGTGCATACCGAATTCGACCACGGCTCTTTAGTCTGGGTGAAGGGTGAGCTGGAACAAACCCTCGATCGCGCAGCCACCGCGCTGACGCAATACCAGACTGCGCCCGATGCCGCGCTGCTCAAGCATGCGCAAACGCATCTGCACCAGGCCGTTGGCGCCCTGCAGATGGTCGAGCTGGCAGGCCTGGCCCGCTATTGCGAAGAAATCGAACAACTGGTGGCCAGCGTGGCGCGTGAGCAAACGCCGCCGCAGGCGCTGGGCACCGCCATCGGCGCCATCGGCGACACCACGCGTTACCTTGAGCGGATTTCAGCAGGCGCGCCAATGTGCCGCTGGCGCTGCGCGCGCCGTTTGCCGAGCTGGCGCAACTGCATGGCGCGCAAGGTTCGGGCGCTGAATTGTTCTTTCCGCAACTGGGCGAGCTGGAAGTCCCGGCCAATCTGCCGACGTCGCAAGTCGATGCCGCCGCGTGGTCGACCTGGGTGCGTCAGCAACGCACGCGCTTTGAATCGGGCCTGCTGCGCTATCTGCGCAACAAGGATGCGGGCGGTGCCACCGCCATGGCGCGCAGCTTGTCCGAACTGGCCGCCGCGCAACACACCAGCATTACCCGCGCCTTCTGGTGGAGTGCCGCCGCCGTGGTCGACGCCCTGCCGACCAACCGCGCCGAACTCGATCTGGATGCCCGCGCGCTGTTGATGCGCATGAATCTGCAATTGCGCCGTCTTTCGGATGGCTCGGGCAAAGTGGCCGAGCGTCTGTTCCGCGATCTGCTGTATATCCTGGCGCACCAGGATAGCCAGAGCACGCTGGCGCAGCATCTGCGCACCGCATTTGAACTGCCCGGCATGCTGGCTGACGCCGCTGCCGACACGTTGTCGCCCGAAGCGCAGGCGCGCCTGCAAGCCGCGCGTGCCCTGCGCGAAGATCTGGCCACCACCAAAGAATTGTGGAGCCGCGTTGCTGCCGGCCAGGCCGAGCGTTTGCCCGCCTTGAGCAGCGACGTGGAACAACTGGAACAACGCGCCGCCGCGCTCGACATCCCGGGCCTGCCCGGTTTGTGGAAAGGCGTGCGGCTGGCGCTCGAGCGTTATCGCCAGGGTGGCATCGGCGAAAGCGAAGCGCTGGAACTGGCCACCGCCTTGTTGCTGGCCGATAACGCACTGGCCATCTACCCGCAAACCGCGCCCGAATTTACCGAGCAGGCGCAAGCCATGGTGCGGCGCCTGGAAGACCCGCACGCCGACGTCGAACTGCCACAGCTCGACGCCGTCAGCCGCGAGGCGCAAGAAAAACTGCTGGTTGCCCAGTTGGCGCAAGAAATGCGCAGCAATCTGCAAGTGATTGAAGAATCGCTGGATACCTTCTTCCGCGATGCCAGCCAGCGCGAGGTATTGCATGCGCTGGACCGAGCGTGCGCCAGGTGCAAGGCGCGCTGATGATGCTGGGCTGCGACGACGCCGTGCTGCTGTTGCAAGCCTGCCAGGAACGCGTGCAGATGTTTGCCGCGCGCGAAGAAGCGCCGACGCATGCCGAGCTGGAAGAACTGGCCGAAGCTTCTCCGTCATCGGTTTCTATATCGATGCAATGGAACAGGGCCGCGACGAAAAACGCCACGCTGGTGCAGCCGATGCTGACCCGCATGACTGGCTTTATTCCGCCGCAACCCGAAGTCACCGACGTGGCCGCCGCGCTGGAAGCCGAGCCG
>BBFD01000213.1 GCA_001313065.1 Silvimonas sp. JCM 19000 | reverse complement strand
ACGGCTCCTCCGTTCCGGCGGTCCGCAACCTGACTACCTTGCAACAGCCCCGACGCGGCTTTGGTTTAACAACCACTGTTTGCTCGGGGCTGTTTTCTTTTCAGGCTTTCGTTGGGCGAGGCGCTACGCTGTCGCCTTCGCGGCTGTTGGGCGAGGCGCTGCGCGGGCGCCTTCTGCCTTCATCGGCGGCATTGTTCCAGGACATTTTATTTAGCGAGTTTTCTTATCCTCTGTTTTTTCGAGCATTCCTTATGCTGGACTGTTGCTGAGAGGCACGCATCGGCGAATTTGCCTGGGTTTGCAAAGGAGTGTGTATGACTGAGTTGATCGACCAGAGCGCACAGAAAGCGCGTGATGTGCGCAAGCGTATGGAGAGTGCGCGGCGGGCGTTTTCGTATCGAGACCCGGATGCGGGACCATTTGATTTTGAGGCTTACAAGCAAGCGTGTGCACACCGTCACGGACCGCCCCGGCCCTTTATCGACGTTCTGTTTGCCATGCCCAATGTGGGTCTGGACGAGGATTTCGCGCGTGATAATGGCGGCGGCAGAGATATGCGCGATGGCCTGTTTGATTGATACCAACGTATTGAGCGAGCAGCATAAGGGCTCCTCCGCAGATCCAGGCGTTCAGCGCTTCGCGCTCCGCTGCGAGGAGGAAGGCGATCAACCGCAGATCTCGGCAATCAGTCTGGGTGAAATCAGATACGGCATCGAAAAAATTGCGGCATCGCGGCGATCAGCCGCAAGCGGACGGATTGGAAAACTGGTTTGCCGAAGTACTGCTTGAATATCAAAACCGCGTTTTGCCGGTCGATGCCGAAGTGGCGCAGTTATGGGGTCATTTGAGAGTGCCACATCAGCAAGATCCGGTGGATAAACTGATTGCTGCGACAGCAATCGTGCATGGCTTGACCATGGTTACGCGCAACGTCCGGCACTTTCAGCAAACCAGCCTTGATACTGTGAATCCGTTTTCAAATTGATCCGCCAGGCTGACGCGCAGCGCTCAAAAGCTACCCAAAACAAAAAAAACGCCCGACACAAAGTGCCGGGCGTCTTGGGCAAGCGGGTTCAGCGTTTAGCTGAACAGCGCCAGGGTCTTCTTGACGGTCTGGAACACGCCCCACACCAGCGGTGCGAGCACGGCGATCCAGAGGATGATGCCTTTGACTTTGTCGTCCATGTTGCTTAAGCCTCTTTGGTCAGGAAGCGGGCATGTACCGGCTTCACGAGAGAGTTGCAGATAAAGCCAACGATCAGCAGGCCAGCCATCACGTACATGGTGGTGCTATAGGCTTCGGCCTTGGCCACGCCGTGGGCGATCTGGTTTTCACGCATGTAGTTCACGATTACCGGGCCAGCAACACCAGCCACCGACCATGCGGTGAGCAGACGGCCGTGGATGGCGCCAACATAGCGTGTGCCAAACTTGTCCGACAGATAGGCCGGGATGGTGGCAAAGCCGCCGCCGTACATCGACAGGATGACTGCGTACAGGGCCACGAACAGCGCAACGCTACCGGCGCCTACGGTCGGCACCAGTGCATACAGCACCGCGCCCAGCAGCAGGAACACCAGGTAAGTGCCTTTACGACCCAGCACGTCCGACACGCTGGACCAGAAGAAGCGGCCGCCCATGTTAAACAGACTCAGCAAGCCCACGAAGCCCGCAGCCGCAGCCGGGGTGACGGAGCCTTTAAATACTTCCTGGATCATCAGCGAAGCCTGGCCCAGAACACCGATACCCGCGGTCACGTTCAGGCACAGCACGGCCCAGAGCAACCAGAATTGCGGTGTCTTGTGGGCGACATCAACGTGCACGTATTCGGTCGACGCCAGCTTGTCGGTGGAGACTTTTTTTCGACAAAGCCTTCCGGTTTCCAGCCCGCAGCCGGCAAACGCACGGTAAACGCACCTACCAGCATGTACAGTGTGTAGATCACGCCCATCACGACGAAGGTTTCGGCGATACCCGGGGTATCAGTGCCCTTGAAATGGTCCATCAGCGACACAGCCAGCGGCGCGCCGATCATGGCGCCACCGCCAAAGCCCATGATGGCCATGCCGGTTGCCATACCGCGGCGATCCGGGAACCACTTGATCAGCGTCGACACCGGCGACACATAACCCAGGCCCAGGCCGATACCACCCAGCACGCCGTAGCCGGCATACAGCAGCCACAGCTGCTGCAGCTTGATGCCCAGCGCTGAAATCAGAAAGCCGCCGCCAAAGCACAGTGCGGAGGTAAACATCGTGGCGCGCGGGCCCACGCGTTCCAGCCATTTGCCGCCGAAAGCAGCCGACAGGCCCAGGAACACGATGGCCAGCGAAAAGATCCAGCCCAGTGCCGGAATGCTCCAGCCGAAGGCTTTATTCAGCGGGGCATTGAACACGGAAAATGCGTAGGCCTGACCTATGCACAAGTGGATTGCGAGCGCGGCCGGCGGAATCAACCAGCGGTTGAAACCCGGTTTGGCAACGCTGTGTTGCTTATCGAGTAGCGATAACAGACTCATGAGAGCTTCCCTGTTTATAGTGCGGCCGGTTAACGGCTCGGCGTTTGAGTACGGGCGCCCTCTGCGGGGACCGCGTATCACCATACAAAAAAAACTGCGCTCTGATCCCCATCAAGGTTTCAGGCTGGGTGCATGATAATCCGCTTATATTCGTTTTGGGATAGTGCTGAGGCGCTTAAGCACAAACGGTGCGACTGGCCCGCTCTGCGGAGCGGCTAGTGAGAATCGGCCTACGTAATCAAGAAAAAATCGTAAGCCTTTGATCTGACTACAAGAAAAGCGGCAGAAAGCGACGTTGTCAGACTGCAGGCGCGGCACGTGTCGCAGAGCACATTTCAGTGGGGTTACAGCAAAGCTGTTGCGTGATTGCAAAGTTTGCAATAAATGCCGAAGCAATTCGCTAAAAAAAACAAAAGCCGTGCCTCTGATCAGAGACACGGCTTAAGAATGCGTACTCATAGGGTGGGACTCGGCGTCCCCGTCTAGACCCACCACCCAAAGTAGCGAAAGAGAAACGCACGTCGGCGCCTTTATCGCTGGCTTTGGAGGGTGGGTCTAGACGGGGGCGCCGAGTCCTACCCCATGCATTTAGAGGGCCTGCATTACGCCAGCGCCGGCGCTGGGATGCACACATACGTGATCGCCTTTTCGCCAGCAGCATTCCGGTAATGCGCTTCGACCGCGGCAACGGCGGTATCGACCAGCGCGTGCGGCAGCAACGCCACCACGCAGCCGCCAAAGCCGCCACCGGTCATGCGCACGCCGCCCTGCTCGCCCACGGCGGCTTTGACGATCTCGACCAGTTCATCAATCAGCGGCACCGTAATCTCGAAATCGTCGCGCATGGAGTTATGCGACTGTTCCATCAGCACCGCCATGTGCTCGATATCGCCCTTGGTCAGCGCCTGGGTGGCCTCGAGCACACGCGCGTTCTCGGTGATGATGTGGCGGGCGCGGCGGAATACCACCGGGTCCAGCTTGCTTTCTTCGGCCAGCAACTGGCTCAGCGTCACATCGCGCAGTTTGCCGACGTGGAAATGCGCCGCAGCGGCTTCGCATTGTTCGCGGCGCGTGTTGTATTCGCTGCCGACCAGGCCACGCTGGATACGCGAATTGATGATCAGCACCGACAGCGTTTCCGGCATGGCCACGGCCAGCGTTTCCAGCGAACGGCAATCAATCAGCAGTGCATGGCCGACGCGACCGCACGCCGAAATCAGTTGGTCCATGATGCCGCAGCGCGTGCCAACAAATTCGTTTTCAGCATGTTGCGCGTTCAGCGCGTTGGCTTGCGCCGTCAGCACCAGACCGCAGGTGGTCTTGACCGCCTGGCCTACCGCCACCAGCAAAGACGCCGATGAACTCAGGCCAGTGCCTTGCGGGATATCGCCGCTGATCACCATATCAAGGCCGTCAAAGGTATGACCGGCGCCGAGCAGATCCTTGATCGCGCCACGTACATAGGTCGACCACAGTTGCGTCGGGTGATGCACGATGGACTCGTCCAGACTGAAGCTGTCTTCTTCTCCAGCGTAATCGGCGGCAATAACGCGTACGGTGCGATCCGCGCGCGGGCTGCAGGCAATGGCCGTGTGGAAATCGATGGCGCACGGCAGCACAAAACCATCGTTGTAATCAGTATGTTCACCGATCAGATTGACGCGGCCGGGTGCCTGGATAACGTGGCGCGGCGCTTGGCCAAAGGCTGGGTGAACTGGGCAATGACACGGGCTTGAGGTTCAGACATCGTTATTGCTCCGCCATTAGCTGGCTGCGGGTTCGTTCGCCGAAGCGAGATAGTGTTGAGTGGCGCTGACCTGGCGCAGTTGCGCGGCAGCCTGCTCCGGGGTGATATCGCGTTGTGTCTCGGCCATCATTTCATAGCCGACCATAAATTTCTTGACCGAGGCCGAACGCAACAGCGGCGGATAAAAATGCGCGTGCAATTGCCAGTGTGGCTGAGCTTCGTCGGTGTGGGTGGCGCGGCCATGCCAGCCATCGAATACGGAAACGAGCACTGGAACAGATTGTCGTAGCGCGTGGTCAGTTGCTTGATTGCAATGGCAGATCGGCACGTTGCGCCGCACTCAACTGGTCCAGATGCGACACCTGCGCTTTGGGCAGCAGCAGGGTTTCAAACGGCCATGCCGCCCAGTACGGCACCACGGCAATCCAGTGTTCGGTATCCACCACCACGCGTTCGGTACCGGCTTCGCGCTGGGCATAATCCACCAGCAGCGCACGGCCGTGCTGCGCGTAGTAAGCGCGCTGATGTTCGTCTTCGGCTTCGACTTCGGTCGGCAGAAAATTGCTGGCCCAGAGCTGGCCGTGCGGGTGCGGATTGGAACACCCCATCACCGCGCCTTTGTTTTCAAAGACCTGGACCCAGCGGTATTTCTGCCCCAGCTCGGCCACCTGTTCTACCCAGACATCCACCACGCGCTCCAGCGCATCCAGCGGCAGCTCGGGCAGGGTTTTGGCGTGGTCGGGCGAAAAGCAGATCACGCGCGCTTCACCCTGGGCTTGCGAGGCCTGGAATAGCGGATCGTCATTAGCGGGCGGCGCCGGAGTGTCTTCCAACAGCGCGGCAAAGTCATTGGCAAACACAAAGGTATGCGTATAAGCCGGGTTGACCGCGCCATTGGCACGCGTATTACCGGCGCATAAGTAGCAGGTGGCATCGTGAGATGGACGGATCGCGCGTTCCGGCGCGTCTTGCTGGCCTTGCCATGGACGACGGGCACGATGCGGTGAAACCAGTACCCAACGTCCAACCAGCGGGTTGTAACGGCGGTGTGGGTGATCGGCGGGGTTGAACATCCGGGATTCCTTTGCGGCGTTGATGCTACGTATTAGCTGCTGCGAGCGGGTGAGCCGTATTATTACTAATAATTAGCGATAACTCCAGCGGGCTTTGTATCCGGGCGCCCACCATCCCACAGCGTGTTGCTGCCGCATATGGACAAAAACGCGTGGGAATATGAATTCGCCACGCGTTTTGTCGGGATCAGCTCAGGAATGGGTGTGATGCATATGGCTGTGTCGGGCGGCGCAACTGCCGCCCTGTTGCTGGCAGGCACCGCAGAGCGCCTTGACCTCAAGATACGGCGGCGCTTCGCCAAAATCGTTATCCGCCAATAGCTTGCGAAAGAAAAAAAACCACTGTCGTCCGACTTGGCCTCGGCCACTTTGCCGCAGCATGGGCATATCAGAAACAGGGTTTGCGCATCGTGATCGTGCTGCTGGCAGGCCACGTAGCCGTTAACCACATCAAGCCGATGCACCAGGCCTTCGGTTTCCAGAAATTCGAGCGCGCGATAAATGGTGGGCGCGGTCAGCGAGGCAATCTCGGGCCGCAATTGCTCCAGCAGGTCATACGCTTTGCAATATCCGGGCTGGTCCGCCACGCGCTGCAGAACCTGGCGCCGGATGGGCGTCAGCCGCGTACCGTGCTCGCGACAGCGTTGGGCGGCGTAATCAAGAAATTGCTCGGTATTCATGGTGCTTCCAGCGGGCGGTGGCGACGATTCTACAAGCCACCGCCACCCCCGCATAGACGCCGGCTAGCCCTGCACCAGATGGGCGAGCGGGCGCTGCTTATAGATCGTCCGATAGAAATCAAGCCGGTGCGCCAACACATCGGCGCGTGCGGTTTGCGGCAGATACTCAGCGCGCACCGGCGGCTTGCGGCAAATCTCGGCTTCATCTCCGCCGCTGCACAACCAGCCCAGCCGCGCCGCGCCCAGCGCCCCCGCCCGACTCGCCGCCTTGATGCGTGACGATGCGGGTATTCAGCACATCGGCAATCAATTGCGCCCAATACGGACTGCGCGCGCGCCGCCCATTAACGACAGGGTATCGACGCGGGTACCGGCGGCACTGAGCGCATCCAGTCCATCCTTGAGCGCGAAGGCCACCCCTTCCAACACGGCATAGCCGAGCATGGCGCGGTCAGTGGCCAAGGTCATGCCGTGGAAAACGCCCTGCGCATACGGATCGTTATGCGGTGTGCGTTCGCCCGACAGATAAGGCAGGAATACCGGCGACTGGTCCAGCATGGTGGCCGACAGCGCCGCCACTTCGGGCAGCAAGGTTGCTTCATCGGTGCTGGTCAGCTTGCACAGCCAGCGCAAGCAACTGGCGGCGGACAGCACCACGCTCATCTGGTGCCAGCGTCCGGGCAAGGCGTGGCAAAAGGCGTGGACGGCGCTGGCCGGATTGGGGCGGAATTGATCGTTCACCACAAACATCACGCCCGATGTACCCAGCGAAATAAAGCCATCACCGGGCACCGTCGCGCCGATGCCAACCGCGCTGGCGGCGTTATCGCCGCCCCCACCAGCCACGACCACATTGG
>BBFD01000212.1 GCA_001313065.1 Silvimonas sp. JCM 19000 | reverse complement strand
CCGAACCCGCCAGCCCGACCGCAGCATCCACCCCGGACGTGGCGGCCGATGCTGCGGCAAAAGCGCTGGTGCAATCGTTGCAGCAAGTGGATGGGTTGCAACTGCGCTACCAGACCTTTCCTGGCCTGAGCCACGGGCCGATGCTGCCGGCGTCGCTACGAGCTACGCTGGACTGGATTAGCGCGGCGGCCAATCCAGGCGCTAACCAAGCGTTCTGATATTAGCCGGGCACCGCAGCAAGACCAGCCCAATACCCCAAGCAGCGCCAGGCCGTGGCCTCGCTAACCGGTGAAGCGCCATCGCTGGCTATTTGCGTGAGGTTCAAGCACATCGCCGCAGAGCGGAGCGTGGTCTTGAAGCCAACACCGGCAAGGCGGACAGCCTTCGGTAACGCGCCCTGGCGTATTGCACCACCGGCGCCCAATGTCGTGGTCGCAACCGAGGCTTGCGAGCAACACGCGGTCATCGCCGGTTTCCTTTTGTATCAACAAGAGGTGGACAATGCGGCGGGCGGCATTTGCCGTCCCCGTTCAACGCAGGCGCCCGTTACTTGCTCTCCTTCTACACCCCGTTGGCGCCTGTTATGGCGCATCTGGTTCATACCGTGTTCGAAACGCTGGCGATGATGCTGGGTGCGCGGTTTTATCTGCGTTTGCGCCGGGCCGAAAGCGCTGATGTGGCCTTGTTGCAAGGACGCAATTACGCGGTACTGGCGGGATGTCTGGCAGGCGCGGCCTTGGGCAACAAGCTGGCGTTCTGGTTTGATGAGCCACAACGGTGGCCCGCCGATGGCACGCTGCAGACCTTTTTTGCTGGGCGGCCAATCGATAGTGGGCGGGCTGCTCGGCGGCTGGTGGGTGTTGAAGTCGCCAAGTTGTTCAGCAAAGACCGACGCTCCACCGGCGATCACTTTGTTTATCCCATCCTGCTGGGCATCATGATCGGCCGTATTGGTTGTTATCTGGCCGGGCTGAATGACGACACTTACGGTCTGCCCACCACGCTGTGGTGGGGCATGGACTTTGGCGATGGCATTGCCCGTCATCCCACTCAGCTTTACGAGATCCTGTTCGCGGGCCTGTTGTGGCTGCTGTTACGCCGCTATCAACCCGCCCTGGCGCGCGTGCCGGGCTTGCGTTTCAAGCTGATGCTGGCGACGTATCTGTTGTGGCGATTGCTGGTGGATGGCATCAAGCCGGTGTTCTATCCGTGGGCTTGGGGACTGTCGGGGATACAGTGGATTTGTTTAATCGGCCTGCTGGCGTATGCACCGCTGGTGCTGCGTGCCGTGCTGCAATGGCAGCGCATGGCGGTGCGGATATGAGCCGGACGTCTGCGCAGCGTCGACTTCGCCAGGCGCAAGCCTGGACCGGGCGCTTTAACGCGCCCGCATTCTGATCAGGACTTCTGGCCCTATGGCAAAAAAATCGCCCGTACACCTTTTACGACACCACCAGCTCGGTCTGCACCACCTGTTTGCGTCAGGTCGAAGCCAAAATCCTGTTCAAGAACAATCACGTCTATATGGACAAATGGTGTCCGGCGCATGGTACAGAACGGGTGCTGATGTCCGATGACGTGGCCTGGTATCGTGCCTGCCGCGAGGTCTACGTCAAACAGCCGGAAATGCCGCAGCAGTTCAACACGCCCATGCAATACGGCTGCCCCTACGATTGCGGCTTGTGCCCGGACCATATGCAGCATTCCTGTCTGTCGATTATTGAATTGACCGACCAGTGCAATCTGCAATGCCCCACCTGCTATGCCGGTTCGGGTCCGCACGTGGAGCAGCACCACAGTTTTGAAGACATCGTGCGCATGCTCGACGCGGTGGTCGCCAACGAGGGTGAGCCCGACGTGGTGCAGTTGTCGGGCGGCGAACCGACTTTGCATCCGCGTTTTTTTTCGATATTCTGGACGAGGCACGCCAACGGCCGATCCGCCATCTGATGATCAATACCAACGGCATCAAACTGGCGCGTGACCCGGAATTTTGTGAACGCCTGGCCAGCTATGGCAAAGGCATCGAAATCTATCTGCAGTTTGATTCGTTCAAGCCCGAAGCACTACACGCCTTGCGCGGCGCCGATTTGCGCGGCATCCGCCAACAGGCGCTGGACAATCTCAACCGCTTCAATATCTCCACCACGCTGGTGGTCACGCTGAAAAAAAAGGCTGAACGATGATGAGATAGGCGACATCATCCAGTTTGGTCTCAAGCAGCGATGCGTACGCGGCGTCACGCTGCAGCCCATCCAGAATGCTGGCCGCGTGCTGGATTACAACGCGGCACAGCATCGGCTCACGGTCTCGGAAATCCGCCGCCGTATTGCCGAACAATCCGGGCTGTTTACGCTGGATGACGTGATTCCGGTGCCGTGCAATCCCGATACGTTGGCGATGGCCTATGCACTCAAGATCGAGGGCGAGGTCTTGCCGCTTACGCGCTTTGTGGAACCGGCCACGCTGGTGGAGGGCAGCCGCAATACCATCGTGTTTGAACACGACCCGATGCTGAAACAGCAGGTGTTCAAATTGTTCTCGACCAATCATTCGCCCGAATCGCAAGCCAATTGCCTGGCCGATCTGATGTGCTGCTTGCCCAAAGTGCAGGCGCCGGTTGAACTGGGCTATCAGAATGTGTTTCGCGTGCTGATTGTGCAATTTATGGATGCCCAGTCGCTGGATATTCGCGCGCTGAAAAAGAGCTGCGTGCATATTGCCCAGCCCGATGGAAAACTGATTCCGTTCGAGTCTTTCAACCTGTTCTATCGCGGTGGCCGTAAACAACTGCTGGAACAGATCCGCGGCGAAATCAGCCAGCAAACCCGTTATCGCCAGTTGGCATTGGTACACCATGACTGAAGGTCGCGCCTCCACCTTGCAACGGCTGTGTTTCTGGCTGCTGCAGTCGTTCAAGCTGTTCATGTTGCTGATCAGCGCCTTGTTGACGCTCGGCGGCGGCGTGTGTGCCGTGTCGCCGCTTTACTTCCGCAGCACCGATACGGTGATCCCTTTCTTGATCGGCTGCGTGTGTGTCGTGACATTTGGCCTGGGCTGCTACGGCTTGCTGGTTTCGCTCAGGCGAGCATTGCGCGATAAAAAAAGCAGATGGATGATCCCGATGCCTGAAGCGGCCTGACCCCGGTTGCCGCCGCCGCGGCCGCGCGGCGCCGTCTTGCGAATGTCATATGCTTTCGCTATCGTTTGAGCATTCGGGGTACCGCCACCTTTTCCCGCTTGCCTGCCCGTTCGGTATAAACGTGGCGCTTGCGAGGTGTATGCATGTACTCCGCTCAAACCGCCTGGTGGCTGCTGGCCGCCAGCATCGCCGCCGAATCAATCGGCACGGCTGCCCTGACCTTGTCCGCAGGCTTCAGCCGCATTGCCCCTTCCGTCGTCACTGCCTTGTGCTACGCCAGCGCGATCTGGTTGATGGCGCTGGCCACCAAACGCCTCGAAATGAGTCTGGCCTATGCCGTGTGGGCGGGCGGCAGTGCGGCAATCACCACCCTGATCGGCGTGGTCTGCTTTGGCGATAGCTGAGCGCGCTCAAAGCGCTGGGGCTCTGCACTGCGATTGCCGGGATTGTGTTGCTGAATCTAAGCGGCAGCGGGGCTTGATTCTGACGTGGCCGCCATGCCGGCACGATGTGATGGCCCTTTGCGCGCGCGATCAACCCTGGGCCGCCTGCTTTGCAAACGGATAGCCGTCTTCGACCAGTTCCATCACCTCTTTCAGATACGAAGCCACGGTCAGTTTGACGATCGATGGGTAGAACGCGTCGATGGCGGGTTGCACCTCAAAGCGCGTGCAATGGCTCAGGTCGCGGCCGCGTAGTTCGGATTCGGGCAGCAAGGTGGCGGCGGACATACCGGCTTGCAGCCAGTGCAGGATTGCTTCGGGTTGGGTGGCATACATGCGCACATCGGGCTGGATATCGGCGTGGCGCATGCGCGCTTGCAACAAATCAAAGGTGCCGAGGCCCTCGGCGCGCTTGAGCAAAACCAGGGGCCAGCGCGCCAGTTCGGCCAGCGTCAGCTGGCCACCGGTCTGGCCGGGCGCAAGCAAGGCGTTATTGGCCACCGCCACCAGTTTGATCGGTGCAAAAGAAATGCAGTCAAAACCCTCCAGATGTTCCGGGCGCTGGATCAGGGCAATATCAATCAGGCCGTTTCTGAGTAGTAATTCCAAATGGCTGGAATCAGAAATAGAAACGCCGATCTGGATGTTTTGATTGCGGGCATGAATAGCCAGAATCAGGTCTTCAAAATAATTCTGGTACAAATGGCTCAAGCCGATATGCAGCGTGCGGTTTTCGGCGCGCGCTAGCAGCGCGGTTTCGCGCGCGGCTTCATCTACGCTACGCAGGATTTCGCAGGCGCGCTTGTACAAAAAAATGCCCGGCGGGGGTCAGTTCAATCTTTTGCGTGCCGCGCAGGAACAGGGGCGCGCCTACTTCTTCTTCCAGCTCTTGCAGCCGTTTGCTGAGCGGCGGCTGCGCAATATTCAGCACCCGCGCAGCGCGCGAAATATTGCCTTGCTCCACCACTGCACAAAAAATACTTTAGCCGTTTTAGATCCATATTTAATCCCGCCGCAATTGCGCTAAAGCGTGGCTACGAATACCGGCTTTAAATGCCGGCGCTGTTGATCTGGATCAATCCCGAGCGGGGATATCTTTTTTGGTTTGGCCGCTCTATCAAAACAGTATTTTTCGATTTTTTATTGCCCAGCCTATATTGGCTCCAGCTAATAAATACCGCTTTATTCCGGAGAACATCATGTTGCCGTCGCCATCCTTGATACACCTTGTTTGCCCATGCCAATTAGCCGCACCCTTGTGCGCAGGGCAGGGCGCTGATGCTGCCGTCGGCGGGGGGGATTGAGCATGGGCCGTCCTCGTATAGTGCTAGGGATTAGCGGTGCCACCGGTTTTCAGTATGGCGTTAAAGCGCTGCAGTTGTTACGCGCCATGGACCTGGAAACGCATCTGGTGTTATCGCGCGGCGCGGAGCTGACGCGGGCGCTGGAGACCGATTACCAGCGCGAAGAGGTGCTGGCGCTGGCGGATGTGGTGCATGCATCCACGGATCTGGGCGCTTCAATTTCCAGTGGCTCGTTCAAGACCATAGGCATGCTGGTGGCGCCGTGTTCGATGCGCTCACTGGCCGCGATTGCGTGGGCGCATTCCGATAATCTGCTGACCCGCGCCGCCGATGTGGTGCTTAAAGACCGCCGCCGCCTGGTGCTGATGGCGCGGGAAACCCCGCTGAATCTGGCGCATCTGGACAATATGCGGCGCGTTACCGAAATGGGCGGCATTATTTTTTTTCCGCCCGTGCCAGCGCTCTACCAACGCCCGACCACGCTGGATGAGGTGATCACCCACAGCGTCGGCCGCGCGCTGGATCTGTTCGGGCTGGAAGTGCCCAAGCTGCCGCGTTGGGGCGAAGCCTGAGGCGGGCGTTTCCTTTGTTTGTATGCACCTGAATGCGCTGAACTGGAGCTGTAGATGCAAGCGATCTCTGACCGTATCACCGCTTTTTTTGCATGCCCACCATGTCTTGAACGTGGCGGTGCAGGATGTCGACGGCCTGTGGGCGGCCAGCTGCTTTTATGTGTTTGATGCGGCTGCGGCCAGCTGATCATCCTTAGCAGCACGCAAACCCGGCACGGCAAGGCCATGCTGCGGCAGCCGCAGATTGCCGGGGCCATCAGCGGGCAGCCGACCGAGCTGAAGGCCATTCAGGGCGTGCAATTTGCAGCGCACGCCGCCTTGTTGGACGGACCGGAGCGCGCCTGCGCGCATGCGCTGTATCTGCAGCGGCATCCGCTGGCGCGCGGCATACCGATGCCGAGGTGTGGCGGTTAAGCCTGGACCTGCTCAAGTTCACCGATAACAGCGAGCAATTTGGCCACAAGACTGAATGGCGGCGCGCGGACGCGGCCTGATGCCTCAGGCGGCAGTTGCGGCAATCTGGCGCGCTGCGGGCGGCAGGTCCAGCACCACGCCCGCTTTGCTGAGCAGGGCGTGATTGCGCTCGGACAAATGTGCCACGTGCAAGCTGCGGCCGGATTTCTGATAGCGCTGATACAGCGACTCCAGCGCGGCAATCGCCGAGTGATCGGCCAGATGCAAATAGCGGCAATCCAGCGTCACCGTGAGTGGGTCATGCGCAGGATCGAATAGCGACAGAAACTGGCTGGTCGAGGCAAAAAAACAGCGTGCCATGTGGTGTGTAGACGCGTTGGCCGTCGGCGCCATCCGCCACATCACGGCGGATTTCGCGCGCGTGTTGCCAGGCAAAGTTGAGTGCCGCAATCAAAATGCCGCACAACACCGCCACCGCCAGGTCGGTAAATACGGTAATGACGGTGACAGCCACAATCACAAATGCATCGCTGCGTGGCACTTTGCCCAACAAGCGCAAAGAACCCCAGGCAAATGTCTGCTGCGCCACCACCAACATCACGCCCACCAGCGCGGCCAAGGGAATGCGCTCGATCCACGGTGACAAAAACAGGATGAACAACAGCACCATCACGCCGCAGACCACGCCCGACAGCCGGGAACGCCCGCCCGAACCGAGGTTGATCATGGTCTGGCCGATCATGCGCAACCGCCCATGCCGCCAAACAATCCCGACACCACATTCGCCACGCCCAGGGCCAGACATTCGCGATTGGGCTGGCCCTCGGTGGCGGTGATTTCATTGGTCAGATTGAAGGTCAGCAGGTTTCCAGCAAACCCACCACCGCCATCAGCACGGCATAGGGCAGCACAATCTGCAGGGTTTGCAGCGTGTAGGGCACGGCGGCAGATGCAAAGTCGGCAGCCCGCCCGCGATATGCGCCATATCGCCCAGCGTGCGCGTCGGGATGCCGGCCAGCGTGCTCA
>BBFD01000211.1 GCA_001313065.1 Silvimonas sp. JCM 19000 | reverse complement strand
CACGCCCGCACCGATCAAGCCCAACGCCGCCGTCACGCCAGCGCCGTCCAGCACGGATATCCAGATGGCACAGCCGTTCCCGTCAGCCCCAGCCGGTGCGACCGCTAATAACGCGGGGAACGTCGCCGCAAACAAAGTCGGCGGTAACAGCAACGGCAAAGGCAAAGCGGGCAAGGGCGGCAATAATGCGGCAGGCAATAACGGCAACGGAAAAGAAAAGGGAGGTGGCAACAATGGCGCGTCGGCTCAGGAAGCGCCGCCGCCGCTGGTAACGCGTATGGCCGACCTGACCCCCGCGATCAAACTGCCGCCGCCCTTGCCCCCGGCCGCGAACAATCTGGATGATCCGCAATGGCGCTTTGTCTACGATAACTGGGCCAATGGCATCCGCCAGAAAGCGCGCCATATGGGCGAGATGCTGTCGCCGCGCGATGCCAACGACAAAGCCTTGTATGGCAGCGTGCGCTTGCGGCTGATCTTTGATCCGTTTGGCGCTTTGCTCGACGCAACCGTGGTGGATGGCTCTGGCGATCCGCAATTTGATCGCGCGGTGGTCAACTTCGTGAAGCTGGGCTCACCGTACGGCCCGGTGCCACCGCCTTTGCTGGTCAAGGGCCAAGTGACGCTGATCCAGACTTTCACCCACGTCAAAGGCGGTAATGCGCTCGAACTGCGCTAAGGCGTAGACAGGGGTGGGTCTTCACCCACCCCCCGTGTTCCCGGGCTTACTTGCGGTCGCGATCGATCGCCAGCGCCGCGAACGATTGGCGCACCGGCATGATTTCGATGGTGTTGACGTTGACACGGTCGGGGCGCGAGGCAATCCAGAAAATCGCATCGGCGATATCGTCCGGTGTGAGCGGCTCGGTGCTTCGTACACCTTGGCCGCACGCGCATCGTCGCCATTGAAGCGCACATTCGAGAACGCGGTGCCGCCCACCATGCCCGGTTCCACATCGGTTACCCGTACGCGCGTACCGGCCAGATCAGCACGCAAGTTCAGCGAAAACTGGCGGACAAACGCCTTGGTCGCGCCATACACATTGCCGCCCGGATAAGGCCAGCGCCCGGCCACTGAGCCAGGTTGACCACCAGGCCGCGATTGCGCTCGACCAGCCCGGGCAATACCGCACGCGTAACGTAGAGCAGGCCTTTGATATTGATGTCGACCATCTGCTCCCATTCGTCCAGGTTGGCGCGCTGCGCCGGTTCCAGGCCCAAAGCCAGGCCAGCGTTATTGACCAGCACCTCAATGGCTTGCCATTGCGGCGGCAACGCCGCCACGGCGGCGACGACCGCGGCGTTATCGCCCACATCAAGCGGCAGCGGCAGCACTTTGCCCGGATATTGCTGTGCCAGTGCGTGCAGTGCGTCGGTGCTACGGGCTGCGGCGATCACCTGATGGCCTTCGCTGACAAAGCGATGCACCACCGAGGCGCCTATGCCGCCGCTCGCGCCTGTAACCAGAACTATCATGGGTTTCTCCTGTGTAAGTCGGTTTTATAGCCGGGTAATCAATGAACGTGCTGCGCGGGCGCCGGTGTACATCCGGCGGCATCCACACCCGCTACACCGCCTTCATTGCGGTGATAGCGTTCGATGCAATCGTCCATTTCAATCTGCACGGTGACATGGTCCACCTGGAAAGACTCGCGCAGCCGCGCCTGGATTGCGCCCACCACGGCGGCCGCGTCAGTACCAGGCGGCACGGCGGCATGCAGCGTCACCATGAAATGCTCGGCCGTCATAGACCACGCATGCACGTGGTGGACGTCGCTGACTCCGCTGATATGCGCTTCCAGATCAAGCTTGATGTCGTTGAGTTTGATATGTGACGGCGTGCCTTCCAGCAGGATATGCGCGCTCTCGCGCACGATGCCCCAGGCGCTTTTGAGCACCAGCGCGGCAACTAGGATGGACAGCAAGGGGTCGATCGGCATAAAGCCGGTGTAGCGGATGACCAGCGCGGCAATGATGGCGGCCACCGAGCCGAGCATATCGCCCATCACATGCAACCAGGCGCTACGCATATTCAGGTTTTCGCGGCTGCCGCCATTCAGCACGTAGAAGGCGGCAATATTGGCCGCCAGACCCGCCACGGCCACCCACAGCATGGTGCCGGACAGGATTTGCACCGGCCGGGCAAAGCGGATGACGGCTTCGATGGTGATCCAGCCAGCAATGACAAACAGCGCGATGCCATTGACGAAAGCGGCGAGGATTTCCAGGCGTTTGTAGCCAAACGACAGCTTGCTGTTGGCCGGACGTTGGCCGATGCGCAAAGCCAGCCAGCTGAACCCGAGGGCGGCCGAATCCGAGACCATATGCGCGGCGTCGGCCAACAAAGCCAGCGAGCCCGACCAAAGGCCGCCGATCACTTCGATCAGCATGAAGGCGGCGATGATCCAGAACGCCCACGCAATGCGGCGGGCATCGGTCACGCCGTGCGCGTGGTTATGCAGACCGCCGTGATGATGGTGATCGTGGCCGCCATGGCCCGCGTGATCGTGTCCGGCATGGTCGTGCACGCTGCTGTGCGCGTGTGATTGCGCCGGGCTATGTACAGCGCCATGGTCATGATCGCAGCCAGGGCCATGATCGTGAGTGGCGTCTTTAGGAACTGTCCTATATCGCGAGGGTGTATTCATCAGGATTCTCATGCTCTTCGGCCGCTGCGGCTGGCCACGTATCAGTATGTTAACTGGCGGCGTGGCGAGCGTCGCGCACAGCGCCTAGCAAAATTCGCCACGCAATATATTGCGCGAGATCAAACTCAGTTTTACAATTTTCAGTAATTACTGAAAATTCGGGAAATTCCAAATGCAACTAACCCCTTTGGCCGAGCGCTTTGTGCTGCACTTTGGTGAGATGGGCAGCCGCTGGGGCGTCAATCGTACGGTAGGGCAGATCTATGCGCTGTTATTTATTTCGCCGCATCCGCTCAACGCCGACGAGATCGGCGAAACGCTGGCGTTTTCGCGTTCCAACGTCAGCATGGGGCTAAAGGAACTGCAATCGTGGCGCTTGTGCAAGATGACCCACCAGCCGGGTGATCGGCGCGAGTATTTTGAAGCACCCAAAGACGTCTGGGAAATCTTCCGCACGCTGGCGGAAGAAAAAAAAGAAACGCGAAATCGATCCCACCCTGAGTATGTTGCGCGACGCCATGCTGGCCGCGCCCGCCCATGCCGACGACAAATATGCGCAAGAGCGCATGCAGGAAATGCACGAGCTGATTGAACTGGCCACCGGCTGGTTTAACGACATTCACCGCCTGAGCCCGGAGACGCTGGAAAACCTGATGCGCCTGGGCTCCAAAGTGCAAAAAGTGCTCGGCTTTGCCGACCGATTGCGCGGCGGCGACCAGCCGGACAAGCCCGATGCCGCCTGAATAAGCTGAGCCCCGGCATACCGCTTGAACGCGGGGACGCCGCATAGGGTGGTCAAGACCCACCACCCAAAGCCATCAAAAAATACCTGGATCGCACTTCTGATCAGCGGCTTTGTGTAGTGGGTCTTGACCCACCCTATGAGAAACAGCGCCGCCGCCGCCGCCGGGAGGCAATCCCTTCCATCTGACTGAACTGGAGATGCGCCATGCGCACGCTCAAGGCCCTTGCTCGTCCGAAAATCAGCCGCTTCCGGTTTGCCCTGGAGCTCAGCGCCGTCGTCGCCCTTAAAGCTGCGCTGTTGTATTGGGCGTGGAGCGTCTGGTTCAGCCATCCCCTGGCGCCGCATATGCAGATGTCTCCGGCGCTGGTGCGCCAACAATTACTCGGCACGCCGCTAACCGCGCGCGCGTCCGGCCCTGCGTCTCTTTCTGCTTTATCTGGAGAACCACAATGATCCCTGCTGCTGATGTGGTGGAACTGTCACGCTTGCAATTCGGGCTGACCGCCATGTTCCACTTTTTTTGTTTGTTCCGCTCACGCTTGGCCTGAGCTGGATCCTGGTCATTTGCGAATCGGTCTACGTCATGACCGGACAGCAAATCTACAAAGACATGACCCGGTTCTGGGGCAAGTTATTCGGCATCAATTTTGCAATGGGCATTACCACCGGCATTACGCTGGAATTCCAGTTCGGCACCAACTGGGCGTATTACTCCCATTACGTCGGCGACATCTTTGGCGTGCCCCTGGCCATCGAAGGCATGATGGCGTTTTTTTTCTGGAAAGCACCTTTGTCGGGCTGTTTTTTTTCTTTGGCTGGGACAGGCTGTCGCGCAAGCAGCATTTGCTGGTCACATTTCTGGTGGCGCTGGGTTCCAATCTATCGGCCTATGGATACTGATCGCCAACGGCTGGATGCAGAACCCGGTGGGCGCTGAATTCAATTACGTCACCATGCGCATGGAATTGACCAGCATCGGCCAGGTCTTTTTTCAACCCGGTGGCGCAGGCCAAGTTTGTGCATACGGTGGCCGCCGGTTATGTGGCGGCGTCGATGTTCGTGCTGGGCGTGTCGTCGTGGTATTTGCTCAAGGCGCGCGATACCGGCTTTGCCATCCGCTCGTTTGCGGTGGCAGCGGGCTTTGGCCTGGCCTCGGTCTGCTCGGTCATCGTGCTGGGGGATGAATCGGGTTACACCACGGGCGAAGTGCAGAAAGTAAAGCTGGCCGCCATTGAAGCCGAATGGGACACCGCACCCGCACCGGCACCGTTTACCGCCATCGGCATTCCCAACCAGAAAGAACAGCGCACTGATTACGCGATCAAGATCCGTATGTGCTGGGGATGATTTCGACGCGTTCGGTGGATCAGCCAGTGACCGGCATCAAGGATTTGCGGCTGGAACATGAGGCGCGCATCCGCCACGGCATGACCGCCTACGCCGCCTTGCTCAAGCTGCAAGCGGGCGACACTTCGCCTGCGGTCAGAGCGCAGTTTGCAGCCGCTAAACAAGACCTCGGCTTTGCGCTGCTGCTTAAAAAAAATATACGCCCGCCGTGCTGGATGCCAGCGAGGCGCAAATCAAAGCGGCCGCGGGCGACACCATCCCGCAAGTGCTGCCTTTGTTTTTTGACTTTCCGCTTGATGGTGGGATTGGGCTTTCTGTTTCTATTTATCTTTGCCGCCTCGTTCTACTTTCTGGCGCGGCGCAATCTGGCGCCGCAACGCTGGCTGCTGCGGCTGATTGTGTGGTCGATTCCGCTGCCTTGGGTGGCAATCGAAACCGGTTGGTTTGTCGCTGAATATGGCCGCCAGCCGTGGACCATCTCCGGCATCTTGCCGACGCATTTGTCCGCCTCGGCGCTCGATGCCAGCCAGTTGCATTTCAGCATGTGGGGACTGTTGGCGATTTATTCCGGGCTGTTCGTGATCGAAATGTTCTTGATGCTCAAGTACATCCGCCTCGGCCCGGCGTCACTGCAGACCGGTCGCTATTTTGGCGAGACTGCCAACGATACCTCGGCACTGCCCGCGCAGACCGCCGCCAGCCACTAAAGGACGCGCCATCATGTTCGATTACGAAACACTCAAATTAATCTGGTGGGGCCTGGTTGGCGTCTTGCTGATCGGCTTTGCGCTCACCGGCGGCTTTGATCTGGCGTCGGCGCTTTGTTGCCGTGGATGGGCCGCAGTGACGAAGAACGCGGCGCCGTGGTCGAAAGCATTGTCGGCACCTGGGAAGCAATCAGACCTGGTTGATTACCGCGGGCGGCGCGCTGTTTGCAGCGTGGCCCCTGGTGTATGCGGCGGCGTTTTCCACGCTGTATGGCGCGCTGATGTTGATGTTGTTTGCGCTGTTCTTGCGTCCGGTGGGCTTTGACTATCGTGACAAGCTTAAAGACCTGCGCTGGCGCAAAGCCTGGGACATCGGCCTGTGCATCGGTGGCGCCGTGCCCGCGCTGATCATGGGTGTGGCCTTTGGCAATCTGTTTACCGGCATCGCTTTTGCGCTCGATAACACCGTGCGCGTGAGCTATGGCGGCGCGTTTATCGATTTGCTGAACCCGTTTGCGCTGTTCTGCGGCGTGGTTTGCCTGTCGATGTTGCTGATGCATGGTGCCGCGTTTCTGCATCTGCGTACTGAGGGCGCCATCCAGTTCCGCGCCCGCCGCGCTGTCATCATCGCAGGCGTGCTTACTGCGCTGCTGTTTGCCCTGGGTGGCGTCTGGCTGACGCAACGCAACGGACTGACCTTGCTGCAGGTGGGCGACGTCAACACCGCGTTGCGGCCGGGCGACAAAACCGTGGGCACGCTGGCGGCAGGCTGGTTGCACAACTACACCTTGTATCCGCACACGCTTGCGCTGCCGGTGCTGGGTATTGTTGCCGCCTTGTTGAGCGCGCTGGGCGCGTGGCGGCGTTGGGGCTGGGCCACCTTGCTGGCGAGTGGCACCGCGGTCAGCGCCATCATTGTTACTGCGGGTTGGTCGCTGTTCCCGTTTGTGCTGCCGTCGTCGATCAGCCCGGCCTCCAGCCTGACGCTGTGGGACGCCGTATCCAGCCAGCGCACCTTGGGCATCATGCTGATTGTGGTGATTATCTTTATGCCGCTGATCATGCTGTATACCACCTGGGTCTACCGCGTCATGCGTGGCCCGATCCGTGTCAGCCAGCCTGGCGCTGGCTATTAAGACCAAAGGAGAACAACGATGTGGTACTTCACCTGGATTTTGGGATTAGGCCTGGCGCTGGCTTTTGGCATCATCAATGTAATGTGGCTGGAAAGCCATTACGCCTTCGGCACGCGCAGCGCCGATGCCACGCGCGAGCGCTTTGAGCGCTACCGCGATCGCAAACGTCAGCGCGGCTAGATACCCACCAGCGTGCGCACCGCCAGCACATAGCGATCAATTTGTTCTGGCGGTTTACGCGACTGGCGCAGGCTCATATTCCAACGGCCAATCACGCGTTTAAGGCTGGCGGCGTCTTTGATGCTTCAATTTCCAGGATCAACTGGCGCGCCATCAAACCAAGAAACTGGTTGGCACTTTCCACCATCAATACTTGCGCTTGCAGAATCATTTGCGGGTCTATCATCGCTTCGGCGGTGGGTTCGACCACGTCGTGGATGTCGACCTCTTCCACCTCGAGC
>BBFD01000210.1 GCA_001313065.1 Silvimonas sp. JCM 19000 | reverse complement strand
CGCCGGACTCGCCCATCGTGCACCGCATCGCCGCGCAGGCGGGGCAACCCGAGATCGTCTGCCGCCAGGCTGGCGACCGCTATCTGTTGGTGGAATACGGGCGCTGGTGCTTGATCTGGAACTGCGTTTGCGCGTGCAGGCGCTGTATCAATGGTTTGTGGACAGCGCGCTGGCGGGCGTGATTGACCTGACGCCGGGTATACGCTCGCTGCAAATCCACTTTGATCCACGCGTGCTGGACTTGCCGCACTTGCTGGATGCGGTCGACCGCGCGCAGGCGGGGTTGCAGGATATTGCCAGCATGGAAATTCCGTCACGCACGGTGTGGTTGCCGCTGAGTTGGATGATGCCGCCACGCGTTTGGCCATCGATAAATATATGCAATCGGTACGGCCGGATGCGCCGTGGTGCCCCAGCAATATCGAGTTCATCCGTCGCATCAACGGCCTGGCAGATATCGAGGCAGTGCAGAACATCCTGTTTGAGGCCAGTTATCTGGTGATGGGGCTGGGCGATGTTTATCTGGGCGCGCCGGTTGCCACGCCGTTGGACCCGCGCCATCGTCTGGTCACCACCAAATACAATCCGGCCCGCACCTGGACCCCGGAAAACGCCGTCGGCATAGGCGGTGCTTATCTGTGCGTGTACGGCATGGAAGGGCCGGGTGGCTATCAATTTGTCGGGCGTACGGTGCAGATGTGGAATCGACACAAAACCACCGCCGATTTCAGCGCCGGCAAACCCTGGTTGCTGCGCTTTTTTTGACCAGATCCGCTTTTATCCGGTCAGCGCGGACGAGCTGCTGCGGATGCGCGAGGACTTTATCGAGGGGCGCTTTAAATTGCGCGTTGAAGACGGCGTCTTCCGGCTGGCCGATTACCAGGCATTCCTGGCTGAGCATGCTGAGTCGATCGCGGCCTTTCAGCGCACACAGCAGGCCGCGTTTGCTGCGGAGCGCGCACATTGGGAAGCCACCGGCGCCAATGTCTATGACAGCGAACCGGCCGTGACTGAAGCTTCGGCCGAAGACACGATATTGCCCCCGGGCCATAGCGGTGTCGCCACGCAGGTGGCGGGCAATGTCTGGAAGATCAATGTGGAACCCGGCGCGACTGTGGCAGCGGGCAGGTGGTCGCAATCGTGGAATCGATGAAAATGGAGATCAATATCACAGCGCCGTGCGCGGGCACCGTGCAACAGGTGCTGTGCCAGGCGGGCACCGGCGTGGTGGCCGGCCAGCGCTTGCTGGTGATCAGCTGAACTGGGGTGGAGCTGGGCGTCCGCGTCTGGCCCACCCCGTGCACAGCAGTTTTTTTTCCGCATTTACGTGTATGCCTGTATCTGGGGCCGCGCGCCGGTGCGCGGTATCCTGGTCGCCTGTTAACGCGAGGGCGCATCCATGCAGATCGAACACATTCCGTTTGGCACCACCGACTGGTCGCAAGTCGCCGCCACCGAGCACGCGGGCAAATTTGGCAAGGCGACCTGGCGCACGCAACAGATGGGCGCGCTGCGGGTGCGCATGGTGGACTACTCGCCCGGCTACGTGGCGGACCACTGGTGTGAGAAGGGGCATGTCTTGTTGTGCCTGCATGGCGAGCTGCATACCGAACTGGCCGATGGGCGCGAGTTTGTATTGCGGGCGGGGATGAGTTATCAGGTGGCCGATGGCGCGGAGCCGCACCGGTCGATGACATTGACGGGCGCGCGCTTGTTTATCGTGGATTGATGTGCGGCCGGGCAAGACTAGCCCGCGCGGCTTGTTTCATCTTGTGGCGGGCAAGAAAAAAGCCCGCAAGGCTTGTTCCATCTTGTGGCGGGCAAGAAAAAAGCCCGCAAGGCTTGTTCCATCTTGTGGCGGGCAAGAAAAAAAGCCCGCCACAGAGGGCGGGCCCAAATCCAACCACGGAGTCAACGCGCCTGCCTGCGCGTTAAGAAGCATGTTGCGCTGTTCTGATGTAGCAAACAGCCAGGGCCGCTCCTGGGATGAAAGCAGCGGGCGCAGCCACCATATCCGTGCCAGCGCGGCATTTGATCAGCCAGCGTGGGAAGGCAGGGCGGACCCGGACGTGCGCCAGGTCACAAGCGTGATGCCGGCACGTTGAGTGCGGTAAAAAAAAGCCCGCCTATTCTTGCGCTTGATCACGCCAGTCCGAGGAAACACCATCATGTCGCGCCGCCTGCCTCACACCGCTATCAACCTTGCGCCCGCCAAAGAAACCGCGACGCTATTGCGTACGCTGCAAGCAGCCATTGCGTTGGCGCAAATGCAGGGCCGCCCGGTGGATGAAATGCTCAAAGCCCGCGCCCAGGCGCTGGAAAATACCCTGGCGCGTCTGACGCGGCATTGCAATGAGCCCCTCGCCGCTTGAATGCGCGCGATGATCGCTGCGCCTGCGGGCCAAAAAAAATCCGACACGAAGTCGGATTTTTTTATTTCTGCGCCGGCACCAGGCCGGTATTGCGCACTTAGATCAGAAAATCTTCGAGCTTGCCGCCTTTGGCTACCGCATCCAGAATCCATTGCGGCTTGCGGCCACGACCCGACCACGTAGCGCTATGGTCAGCCGGATTGCGGTATTTGGGTTCGCTCGGTTTCTTGTCGGCTTTAACCGCTTTTACTTTGCCGCTGGTCACGCCAACCAGTTCATCCAGATTAAAACCACGTGCTTGCGCCAGTTCCCGCAATTGCGCCAGCGTATCGGTACGCTCGCTGACTTTACGATGGTTGATCTGTGCTTCTACATCTTTTTTTGCAGTTGGAACAGTTGGGGCAAGGAATAGCCGCTGAAATCAAAATCTGCCATTGCTTGATTCTCCTGATGTGTTGGGTCTGTTGTATGTGCAGTGGCCGATGCCGTATTAATAAAAAAAGCGGCTGGCACAAGGTAGTCAATATGCATGATAAAGCGCTAATTAGAAAGCCCGATTTGCGCCTTCCCTTGATTGTTTAGTCATCCTTAATCCAGATCTGCCGATGCCACGCGCGCTAATCCATTGCGATAACAGGGTTTAAGCCGCGCAATCGCGCCCGGATGTAGCCAGACGGTAATAGTTGCACCACCCCCGTGCCGCGGGGCGCATTAGTCAGCATTAGTCGCTGCAGGGCCCGGGTGTATAGCGCGGCTATTAATGCGACATTAATTGCGAGCTGTTAATACCGGCAGGCTGGCGTTACAAATCAGGTGTCGATATATACGTTGGCGATGGCGGCAAAAGCGCTATCTATACTGAGTGCTCAACCACGCTGGAGTCCGCTCATGACCGATCGCCCGATCAAAACCCCTGGGCCAGATCACCCTGTTCACATTACGCAAAGCACCGATCACATTGTGGTGCTGGTCGCGGGCCAGACCATTGCGGATACGCGCCGCGCGCTGGTTTTGCAGGAGGCCAGCTATCCGCCGGTTTATTACATTCCGCGCGCCGATGTCGATGTCAGTGCATTGCAACGCACTGAGCATCACACGTATTGCCCATATAAAGGCGACTGCAGTTATTACAGTATTCCGGCGGGCGGTGGCCGTTCTGTCAATGCTATCTGGACTTACGAGACGCCGTATCCGGCCGTCGCGGCCATCCAGAGCTATATGGCGTTTTATCCGGATCGGGTGGATCGCTTCAGCGTCGAACCGGCCTGAGCAGCGGCGGCAGCATGAATCGCAATGCGGGCAGCGGCTTTAAATCCGGCCGTTGCCGCTATCGTTACGTCTTGTTCAGGCAAGGACAGAGGCTCGCGTTACAATACCGGCCAATATTGGTCAGGACGGATTGCAACGTTGAGTAAAGTATCCAGTGAAAACAAAGCGTTAACCCATACGCCGATGATGGCCCAGTATTTGCGGATCAAAGCTGAGCATCCCGACAAGTTTGTGTTCTACCGCATGGGCGATTTTTTACGAGCTGTTTTATGACGACGCGGCCAAGGCGGCGCGGCTGCTCGATATCACCCTCACCACGCGCGGCCAGTCGGCGGGCGAACCGATCCGCATGTGTGGCGTGCCGTATCACGCGGTGGAGCAATATCTGGCGCGTCTGGTCAAGCTGGGCGAATCGGTGGCGCTATGCGAGCAGTTTGGTGACCCCGCCACCAGCAAAGGCCCGGTAGAACGCCGCGTGGTGCGGGTGGTGACGCCAGGTACGCTCAGCGATGCCGCATTGCTCGACGACAAGCAAGAAAACCGCATCCTGGCACTGACGCTGGAAAAAAGGCGTGCTGGGTATGGCGTGGCTGTCGCTGGCTTCGGGTGATTTTGCCCTGATGGACAGCACCGCTGAAAAAATTGCTGTCAGAACTGGAACGTCTGCGTCCGGCCGAAGTGCTGGTGCCCGACGGCGTGCAACTGGCCCTGATCGACGCCATCAGTATTCCGGTGCGCCGCCTGGCACCGTGGCAATTTGATCGTGCCAGCGCCGAACGCAATCTGGCGCGGCATTTTAATGTGCATGATCTGGCCGGTTATGGCGTGACCGCACAAACGCTGGCGCTGGGCCCGGCCGGCGCATTGTTTGAGTATGTGCGCGCCACACAGGGCGGCACCGTGCCGCAACTGGCGGGCTTGCGTGTGGAAAGCCACACCCAGTACATCGAGCTGGATGCCGCCACCCGCCGCAACCTGGAAATCAGCGAGACCATCCGCGGTGAGGCCGCGCCGACCCTGTTTTCTTTGCTGGACCGCTGTGCCACCGGCATGGGCTCGCGTTTGTTGCGGCACTGGCTGCACCATCCCTTGCGCCAACATGGCGCCATATTGCAACGCCAGAGCGCGATTGGTGCCTTGGTCGAGCAGGGCGCTTATGTCGATATCCATCGCGTACTGAATGACGTGGCCGATATCGAGCGTATTTCGGCGCGGATTGCATTGCGCAGCGCGCGCCCGCGTGATCTGGCCAGCTTGCGCGATAGCCTGAGCGCGTTAACCGCATTGCCCGCCACATTGCCGCAAACCGAATTCTTTGCCGCGCTGGCGCAAGCATTGCAACCGGATCCGGCTTTGCATCAGTTATTAAGTGCCGCCGTGTTGCCCGAGCCTTCGGTGGTATTGCGCGAAGCGGGGTGATTGCCGATGGCTACCATGCCGAACTGGACGAATTGCGCGAAATCCAGAAAGGCGGGGGCGAATTTTTTAACGCAACTGGAAATTGCCGAGCGTGCCCGCACCGGTATTCCCAATTTGCGTGTGGAATATAACCGCGTGGCCGGCTTCTTTATTGAAGTCAGTAATTCTTATGTCGACCAGGTGCCGCCGGAATATCGTCGGCGCCAGACCATGAAGAATTGCGAACGGTATATCACGCCTGAACTCAAGCTATTCGAAGACAAAGCCTTGTCGGCACAAGACCGGGCGCTGGCGCTGGAAAAGCAGTTATACGAAGCATTGCTGGAAACGCTGCAACAATATCTGGGTGCTTTGCGTCTGGCGGCGCAGGCGGTGGCCACGGCGGATACATTGGCGTGTCTGGCCCGCCGTGCGGTCGAGCAGAATTATGTGGCGCCGCGGTTTGTGGATGAAATGTGCGTGCGCATTGAAGCGGGCCGCCATCCGGTAGTGGAAGCGCAGATTGATGACTTTATTCCCAATGGCGTCGATTTTTTGCGCCACGCGCAAATTGCTGCTGATTACCGGGCCCAATATGGGCGGTAAATCGACCTATATGCGCCAGGTGGCGCTGATCGTATTAATGGCGCATGTGGGCGCTGGGTGCCCGCGACGGAAGCGGTGATCGGCCGGGTCGATCGCATCTTTACCCGCATCGGCGCCTCGGACGATCTGGCCGGTGGACGCTCCACCTTTATGGTCGAGATGACGGAGACCGCCAACATCCTGAACAACGCCAGCGAGCACTCGCTGGTGCTGATGGATGAGGTCGGCCGTGGCACTTCCACCTTCGATGGGCTGGCGCTGGCGTGGGCGATTGCACGGGCCTTGATTGAGAAAAAATCGCGCTTATACATTGTTCGCAACCCATTACTTTGAACTGACAAGGTTGGCCCAGGATTATCCGCAAGTGGCCAACGTTCACCTCGATGCGGTCGAGCATAAAGACAAGATTGTGTTCCTGCACGCGGTGCAAGAAGGCCCCGCGTCGCAGAGCTACGGGGTGGCTGTGGCCAGCCTGGCAGGGGTGCCGCGCGATGTGGTGCGGCAGGCGCGCCGCAAACTTGTTGAACTGGAACAAGGCAGTATCAGCAATGGCTTGCAGGCCGATCTGTTTGCCGCGCCAGTCATTGCCGAGCCGGAAATCGTTACACACGCAGCGTCGATGCGTTGGCAGAGGTTGATCCTGATCAACTCACGCCGCGCCAGGCACTTGAGGTCTTGTATACATTGAAGCGACTCTTGTAAGCTAACTGCATTGTGAGGCGTCTCACTGACGCCTTGTCAGCCTGTCGTTGTAATCGACCGCCCGTCTTTTTGACCTATCGCGGCAAAAAAACCTGTTTGCAGGATGGTTTCTAAATCTGGATTGAAACATTCATTAACTTTGGGTTGAAAGGAAAGATTGTGAACATCGCAAGTGAAGCAGTGGGCGCGCAAGAGCAGGCGTCCAGTGAGGCGCTCGATGAGGGCGTAGCGCGCTTTCTCGGGCTGGGTGATACCGATGCAGGCGTACGCATCGCCGATATCCGCGCCAAGCCGCCAGCGAACTCAAACGCTATGGCGACGATGTAATCGCCACATTGGCGCAGGCCGCCATCACCATCCCGCCTGCGGTACAGATCCGCAGTGGCGCCGACAATGGCATCGAAGTGGTGGGCGAACACGCTGCGCGTGAGCAGATTGAAACCTTGATCAATGGCGATACGCGTTTGCTCAAGTGGTTCAAGGAGATCGAGGTGCTGCACGAAATCCTGCGCCGCGCCGAATTGCGCAATGCAGAGGAATTGCCGGACAACCAGCACTTTAATCTGGGGCTGACCAGTCTGGGCGCCATCGCTTTTTTTTCGCAGTTTAAGCGTCGCTGTGACGCTGACCAGCAAGCCGCCTTCGGGCGGTTTTTTTGCATTTACGGCTTAACCTTAAGCAGACGGCTGCACAGCGCGTTACCGAGGCAAGGCCGGCTCACGCTATAATCGCCGATTACTGAATGGAAACACCCGATGAAAACCACCCGCGCGCGTCGTCCGCAACCCGCAATCCGTGAACAAAAGGCTGGCTCTAATCTGAAGGCCGCCACCCCCCGGCGCGCGTACGCGTACTCGCGATAGCAGCAGCGGTGACTGGCAAACCGGTACCGCCGGCAAG
>BBFD01000209.1 GCA_001313065.1 Silvimonas sp. JCM 19000 | reverse complement strand
CGCGGGCGTGGCGGCTTCGGGAAACAAGGCTTCAGCGACAGCCGACGCGTTGTCGTCGGCATGGGCGCTACCGGCGGCAGCCAGTAGCAGGGCAAGAACACACACTCTCACAAGCAATCCGTTGAGACATTTCGTAAAGACGTAAGGGTAGCAATGTTTTAGCGTGCGAAACCACTTGGGATTCGGCAATTCGTCATCTTTAATGAAGTGCCGCCGCCTGGCAGGTCCGATTGATCTCTGGAGTCGCCCCTTTGCTGCTGCCCCGCCGAATTCTGCTATGCCTGTTGCTGGCTGTTACTGGCCTCAGCCACGCCGCCATTGATCTGCCCGCCTTGCCCAATCTGGTTGGCGTAGGCGTGGGCGTCACCACGCAATGTACCGGCTGCAAAGACACGCTGATCGGCGTGATGCCGGCGCTGGAATATCACAGCAGCAATTACACGCTGGAATGGTATGGCCCGCTGGCGCAGCTTGATCTGGGCCAGGCGGGATCGTCGTTTCGCTGGGGGCCGGTGGTGGGCCTCCGCCTAGGCCGCAGCAACCTGGATGACCCCGTGCTGGATGCTTTGCCCGGCATCCACAACACCATGGAAGTCGGCGGTTTTGTCGGTTACGAATATCTGCACGTGGGTGGCGTGCCGTATCGCGTGCGCTTGTATACCTATGTGATGACCAATGCGGGCCAGGAATATACCGGTGCCCGTGGCTCGATCTATGGCTCGGTCTGGGTGCCGCCTCACCCAAAGTGTTGCTCGGTGCCGGGCTCGGATACGGCTGGGGCAGTCACAGCTTCATGAATACCTATTACGGCGTCAGCAGCGCCGGGGCAGCCGCCAGTGGCTTGCCTGCGTTTGACGCCCATGGCGGTAGCAGCAGGTGTATGGCTGGCTGGGCGCGGTGGTGCGCGTGGCGCCCAAATGGTTTGTGGGCGTCGGCGTGATCGAACAGCGTCTGATTGCCGCCGCTGCCGATACCCCCATCGTCACCCAGCGCGGCACCCCCAATCAGCTGACTTATGGCGCAGGCGTCGGTTACAGCTTTTAGCCCCGGCACGCCAGGCCTGATTTTTTTTCTTGATGTCATGGAGTACGCAGTATGAAGAAATCCCATCTGACCTTATTGGCGCTGGCCCTTGCCGGAAGCGTGCATTTCGCCGTGGCCGAAGACGCGCCCAAGGTGGCCGATGCAGGCGTTGCCGCCACCGAAGAACGTGCTGGCGGCCGCATCGAAGCGATCGACCCGGCCACGCGTGAAATCACCATCAAGGGCGACAAGGGGCGCGTGCTGCAAATCCGCGTCGACGATTCGGTCAAGAATTTTGATCAGCTCAAAGTGGGCGACCGCGTGCAGGCCGAATACAAAGTAGCGGTCGCGCTGGCCTTGCGCAAAGGCGGTGAGGGCATACGCGAAGATGTCGAGACCTCGGTGCAAGCCTCCGCCCCACAAGGCGAGAAGCCAGGCGGCTACGAAGCAAGACGCCAGACGCTGGTGGCCAACGTGCTCAAAGTGGACCATAAAACCGGGGTAGCCACGCTCAAAGGCCGAAGGGTCGTGTGGTGAGCGTCAAGATCGATGACCCGGCCATATTGCATGACATCAAGCAAGGTGATCAGGTGGTGGCGGTGATTACCGAAGAGATTGCGGTTGCCGTTACGCCTGCGCATTAAGCTTCACCCCAAAAGCTAAAACACGGAGAAACATCATGAACCAACCCCGACTCTGGTCCGTTTGTTATTGCTTGGCAGTTTGCTGGCCGTGGCGGTGCCCGCATGGAGCGCCGAAAACGCCACCAGCAACGTTGCTGAAAAGCGCGATGCCTTGCGCACGCAATCGTCGCATGAACTGGATGCGTTATACGCCGCCGACCCCTCGGCCAAGTCCAAGGTCAGCGCGGCGGCGGGCTATGCCACCTTCAGCAATGCCAGCAAAGTGCTGACTGGCGGCATCTTCGGCAATGGCATGGCGGTGGAAACCGCGACCAAACATGCCACCTATATGAAGATGTCGCACGCGCCCAGCAGTTGGGGCAAAGGCCACAAGACCTACAACGTGGTGTTTGTGTTCGACAAGCTGATACCTATCAGGAGTTCGTGACCAAGGCTGGACCTTCAGTCCCGATGCCCAGAGCGGTGCGGCGCAGGCAACCAAAGGCGCAGTCGAAGTGGCAACGGGCGTCTGGATGTACGAAGTGGACGTCAAAGGCAAAACGCTGGCACCCAAGCTGACCGGCCAGGGCGTCAAGTTCTACCCGGATGATTCACTGAACTGACCGTGCGCGGTGTGGGCCGGGATGCAAATGGCGCACCGGACCCACTGCCACCCAAAGAAAAAAAACGGCGCTTAAAGCGCCGTTTTTTCCGTCGGTCATCCACGCTCAGCGGAGCGCAGGTTCTGCCACTTAACTGTTCTTGTGGCTTTGGCGACCGGCATTGACGTGCTGCTCGTGCGAGCCGCCTTGCTGGCCGCTCACCTGGTTCTTCGAAGACGAAGAAGAGGCGTTGCTGCGGCTGTTACCAGCACTTTGCTGTTTGCTGCTGCCAGCTTGCGATTGTTGGGAATTCGATTTCGAATCGTTGTTGGTGTATTGGTTGTTGTGCGCCATGATGTTTCTCCTGTGGAAGGATTTACGATCGTGCTACTTCACCTGCCGCGCCAGCTGCGGGATTGCAGTGGCTCGACGTGGAAGCCATCTTAGCGAACGGTCCGCATGCAATAAGCCGGTGCATGGACGGCTCTGGCGTAGGCGCTTTTCGGCCTGTTGCGGTGCAAAATCAGGCTTGTTCTGACGGACAGGCGCAAGCACGGTGCGGCCATGCACCGCGCTGGCAAGGCGGGCGACAAGGCGGGGGCAGCAGGCACTGCGCCCCGCTTGCGGTTTATTTCCAGTCGCCGCGCAGCTCACGTACGCGCGCTTCCAGCACTGTGCGATCTGCCATTTCGGCGGGTACCGGCGTACCTACCCGAAACCCGATACGCGACCAGAAACGCCGCGGAATTTTCATCATGGCCGCGCCATCCTTGCGGCTGAAAAAGCTACCCCACAAACCCTGCAAAGCGATCGGGATGACCGGCACCGGCGTGCGCTTGATGATTTCTTCGATGCCGGGGCGGAAGGTGCGGATTTCGCCGTCGCGCGTAATTGCGCCTTCCGGAAAAATACAAACCACTTCGCCTTCCGCCAGATATTGCGCCACGCGTTCAAACGCCCGGTCTTTCAGCGTCGGGTCTTCTTTGGCGGGCGCAATCGGAATCGCCCCGGCCACGCGGAAGACAAAGTTGAGTAGCGGCAGCTTGAAGATGCGATGGTCCATCACAAAGCGCACCGGGCGGCGCACCGTACCGGCGATGACCATGGCATCCATAAAGCTGACGTGATTGCAGATCAACACGCATGGGCCTTCGTCCGGAATATGTTCCAGGCCGCTTTCCTTGATGCGATACAACAGTCCGATCAAGATCCAGACCAGAAAGCGCATCAAGAACTCGGGAATCAGCGTGTAGATATAGATCGCTACCACGACATTCATCAGCGCCACGGTCAGCAAGAGCTCGGGTATGGTCAGCCCGGCCTTGATCAGCACGATGCCCAGGACCGACGCCACCACCATAAACAGCGAGTTGAGGATGTTGTTGGCGGCGATGGCGCGCGAAACAAAGCGCTTGTCGGAGCGGGTCTGGATCAGCGCGTACAGCGGCACGGTATAAAACCCGCCAAACACGCCCAGCAGGGTCAGATCAAACATGACGCGCCAGTGGCCGTGGTGGCCAAAGAAACTCATCCAGTCGTAACTGCCGGCCGGCGCATGGCCCAGCGCAAAGTACAGATCGATGCCAAACAAAGACAGGCCGATCGAACCAAACGGCACCAGCCCGACCTCGATCTTGTGGCCGGACAGCTTGTCGCACAGCACCGAACCCGCGCCTATGCCCACCGAGAACAGCGTGATCAGCAGTGTGTAGACCGAAGCATCGCCATGCAGCACGGCTTTGGCCATCTCCGGCAGATAGGTCAGATAGATAGCGCCGACAAACCAGAACCACGACAAGCCCAACAGGCTGTTGAACACAGTTTTGTTCTGGCGCGAGAAGCTGATAATGCGCCAGGTTTCGCCCAGCACATTCCACGAAATTTTCAGATCAGGCGCCGGGGCCGGGGCCTTGGGCATGCTGCGGCTGGCGAGCAGGCCGATTACCGCCACGCCAACGCAGGCCAGATGATCATGGTTTCGCCATGGGGCTGATGTTGCACAATCACCGTGCCCGCAATCTGGCCCAGCAGAATCGCGATAAACGTTCCGCCTCGATCAGACCATTGCCCGCCATCAGTTCACGCGGCTGCAGATATTGCGGCAGTACCGAATATTTGAGCGGCCCAAACAGTGTGGAATGCACGCCCATCATGAACAAACAGCCCAGCAAGACATAAGCGTTGTGTTGCCAGAAGCCATAGCCCGCCGCCAGCATGATCAACACTTCCAGCATTTTGACGGCCCGCGCCATCCTGGCTTTGTCATACTTTTCGGCCAGTTGGCCCGACACGGCCGAGAACAAAAAAGAAGGGCAGGATAAAGATGCCGGCTGAGGCGCCGATCAGCGTTTGCGAGTCCATACCGCCTGCGCTCAGACCCGCATAAACAATCATGACCAGAAACGCGTTCTTGAACAGGTTGTCGTTGAAGGCGCCAAAAAAACTGCGTGATGAACAGCGGCAAAAAGCGGCGCGTGCCAAATAACGAAAACTGATTTTGTGATTGCATGAACGACCAGGCTCCCGAGCGGATTCGGCCGTAGTCTACCTGATTGCCATCGTCAGGGAATTGCACTGCCGTCAGTGTGGCAATTCTGCCGCTTACACCTGAAACCGTGCGAGTTTGCCTTGCAGGTTCTGCGCATGTTGGCGTAGCTGGCGCGCCTCGTCGCGATTGGTTTCCACGACGCTGGCATTGCTTTGTGCGGTCTGCGCCACGGCCTCGACATTCTGCGCCAGTACGGCGCTGGCCGACGATTGCTCGCGGGTGGCGTGGGCGATGTCGGCGATGATGGCAGCGGTGCGGCCGGTGTGGCCAGCTATGGCAGTGAGCGCGCTGCCAGTGTCGCTGGCCAGCACAACGCCGCTTTGCATGCGGCTGGAGACATCGACAATCTCGGCGGCAACATGACCGGTTTCGTTAACGATGGCTTCGATCAAATGGCCGATTTCCTGGGTGGCGCGCGTGGTGCGCTCGGCCAGCTGACGCACTTCATCCGCCACCACGGCAAAGCCGCGCCCTTGCTCGCCGGCGCGGGCCGCTTCGATGGCGGCATTCAAGGCCAGCAGATTGGTCTGATCGGCGATGTCCTTGATCACTTTGACGATGCCGGAGATTTCGGTGGAACGCTGGCCCAGGATTTTGATGCGGCTGGCGGCGTGCTCGGCGGCGCCGCCGAGTTCGCGCATTTGCGTTTCCATGCGCGAGACCACCTGGTTGCCGGAGACCGAAGCGCCCTCGGCCTGCTGCGCCGCGCCCGATGCATCGCCGGCATGGTCGGCAATGTGCGAAATGCTCACCGTAATCTGTTGCACGGTGGCGGCCATGGCCGAGGCGGATTCGCTTTGCTGGCGGGTGTCACTGGCGATGCGGCCGATGGCGGCGTCAAAGCGGTCGCTGGCCTGGTCCACGTGCCCGCAGTCTGGCGCACGTCGCCGATCAAGTGCTGCAGGCCTTGTGCGGTTGATTGAACTGCAGCGATAGCTGGTCGATTTCATTCTGGCTGCCGCGCGTGGCGCTGACCGGAATCCGCGCGGTCAAATCGCCCTGGCCAAAGCGATCCACTGCGCGCACCACCTGGCCCAGCGGCGCCAGCCGGGTGCGCAAACCGATATACAGCAGCGCCAGCGTCACCACTGCCAGCGCCACGCTGAACAGCAGCAGACGATTGCGCAAGGTGATGCTATGGCCAATAAATTCGCTGGTAAAACTGCCCGCAGCCACCGTCCAGTTCCAGCCGTCAACATGGCTATACGCCACCATTTTGTCTTCCGCCTTGCCGTCTTTGGCCGGGTTGGGCAGCTGGTAATGCTGGATGCCTTGTTGCTGGCTGAACATGCTGCGGAACATGGCGGTCTGGTCAGTGCCGCCCGCGCCATCCACGGTTTTGCCTTCCAGCGTGGGGTGCACCACAAAGCGCGCCACGTGTTCGTCTTTGGTGGGGGCCACGGCAAACACATAGCCGGTCTCGCCGATGGTGAGCTTGTGCATCATGGCGCGCAGCGAAGTCAGCTCGGGCGTCAGATCAACCCGCACCTGGTACCACCCGCCGACCTGGCCTTGCGCGTTTTTCAGCGGCACGGCGCGCGTCATGTAGTACTTGTCATTGCGCAGCACCACCCCGGTATAAACCTGGCCCGTCATGACCCGCTGCGCCACCGGATCATCCGCTTTGATCACGCTACCGACCATGGATTTGCCACTGGGGTCTTTTAATAGCGTGCTGACGCGGATCAACTTGCCCTTGGGGTCCTGTGCAATTACCGCGACTTCGGCACCCGTTTGCTGCTTGAAGGTTTCGAGCAAGGCGTTGTCGTTGTTAAGCGTGCGCGTGCCCGCTTTGATCTGCGGCAGACCGGCACTGTCGCGTTCTTCGCTCAGCGCCGGGGGCTCGGTGACCAGCTGGGTGAAGGCGCGTTCGACACTGGCGGTGCGGGTGCTGGCATCGGTGTAGGCCAGGGTGAACGCGTCGCCCAGCAATTGCAGCTGGGTCTGCAGCGAGTGTTCGGCGATGTCCTGGGCGGTATCGCGCACGCTGAGACTGGTAAAGATCACCAGCGAGCCAAAGACCGCGACGCACACCAGAGTGCCCAGAAGGATGAACTGCGACACGATAGGACGACGAGCCAGCGCCAGCATGTGGCCTCCACAGCTTGTTATGTGGATTCAGCATAGTTCACCGCGGGCGGGGAAATCGGCCTTGTTTGCGCAGGCGGATTTTCGCCCGGCCATAGGCAAAGAATCCGGCCGCATGGGGTGGCGGCGGCATCCGGTTTACGCCGGGTAGATGGCACCGAGGATGCGATAGCCGCTGGCGCCCGTGACGTTCGGCAAGTTGCCGGGCTGGCCATTCAGACAGCACCACGCCAGCCATGCAAATGCATAGGCTTCCACCCAGTCCGGATCCACGCCCAGCAAAGCGGTTGTGCCTATGCGCACGCCCGGCAGCCGCGCGGCCAGCATCTGGCGCAGGGTGTGGTTGTGGGCACCGCCGCCGCACAGATAGACGGCGCGGGTGTTATGGCC
>BBFD01000208.1 GCA_001313065.1 Silvimonas sp. JCM 19000 | reverse complement strand
GCGGCGGCGTACAAGGCGGCCAGATTGGTCAGCGCGGGGGCGTGGTGCTCGTCTTGTTCCAGCAACTGCAAAAAAGCAGGATTCGGCCACGCCCGGCTGTTGATGTTCGGCCAGCAAGATACCCAGGTTGAGCAAGGCCAGTGCATTGCCCGGGTCCGCCAGCAACGTCATGCGGTAATGCGCCTCGGCTTGCACTGCGTCGCCCAGGCTGCGGTACATCACGCCCAGATTGAAATGCACCACGGCGTTTCCGGGTTGCTGGTCCAGCACGCGTTCCCAATGCAGGCGCGCCTGTTCGGTATCGAGCAATTGCGCGGCGCACAGCCCGGCCAGGATCAGCGCATCAGTGTCATACGCGCCGCTGTCCAGCCAGTCCTGCAGCAAAGCCAAAGCGGCAGCGGGCTGGCCTTGTTGCCACAATTGGCGGGCGGGCAACAACGGAAGTGACGGGCTGGTCATAGGGGCAACATCCACTGGCAAGGTCATGGGGCATGATTGAAGCATAAACGCTGGCCGCGACAACATAGACTGATGTAATTGCGGCGGCGATCGTTGCAAGTGCCAGCATCAATCGGCCCATGCCCGGCGCAAGCGTCTGATCCGTACATAGCGATACCCGATGGCCGCGCCGGCAAGCATCCTGGCCGCAGCCAGCCACACCTGGCGGCAGCCGCCATTGTCCACGGGGCGCATTGGGGGTTATGCTCGCGGCCGTCCCCGTTTTGTGGGATGGCATGGTTGTTAGTCGCAGCAATCAAGAATATTTTTGGCGCACCCAACGCTGACGCCCTTCACAGGTCTGCAATGAAATTAGGTATTTCCTCCCACGCCTTGCGCTTGAGCGGCGGTATAGAGCGCTATGCAATGGACCTGGTCGACGGTTTTACAGCACTCGGCATCAAGCCGGTGTTTTTTGCCAAGCGCTTTGATCTCGCTTTGCCGGCCAGCCAGCAGGTGCAGCGCGAGCAGATCAATGTGCGCTGGTGCCCGCGCGTTATCGCGACGCGTGGTTTGCTGCGCGCCTGCCCAAACGCCAACGGCAGGCGGGCGTGGATTTGCTGATCGGCTGCAATCGCATTGCTTCGGCCGATATCGCCATCTGCGGCGGCACGCATCTGGCTTTATGCGCGCCACCCACAAAGCGGAAACCAGCAAGGACCGCATGCAGATCAAGCTGGAACGCGCGCATTACCAGAGCGCGCGCTTGATCGTGGCGCATTCCCGCGCCATGCAGACCGAGCTGATCGACGATTACGGGGTTGCCCCGGCTAAAATCCGCGTGATTTACCCGCCCGCTGCGGCGCAACGGTTTGCCCCGGTCAGCGCCGCGCAGCGCAGCGCGCTACGGCACAAGCTGGGCTGGCCTGATGATCGCATCGTGTTTGCCTTCCCCTCCTCTTCGCATGAACGCAAAGGCCTGCCCGCGCTGGCGCGTTTTTTTGAGTCGACGGATTTGCCGGTGATGCTGGCCGTGGTCGGCCGCCCGCTGCCGCGCACCTGGCGCAATGTGCAGTATTTTGGTTATCACGCGGATATCGAACAGATTTATCAGGCCGCTGATTTCACCGTGCTGGCCTCGAGCTATGAGCCGTTCGGCCTGGTCGGCATTGAATCAGTGCTGTGTGGCACGCCGGTGTTGTTGGCTAATGGCATCGGCAGCACCGAAGTGCTGGACGACGCCGCGCAGATCAATTTTGCCGCCGACGATGCCGCGGGCCTGGCGCGTGCAGTAGCCACGGCGGTTGCGCGCGTCGATCAGGGCACAGCCAGACTGGCGGAGCCGCCAGCCATATCAGCTATGCCACCGGCACCCGTGCGCACGCGCAAGCACTGCTGAACGCCTGGCAGGAGGTCGCATGAACGCCGCCCTGCTCACGCGCCATCCGCGCCTGCAATCTGGCTTTAGCTTATGGCTGGGCGCGCTGCTCTTGCTCGGCTTGTTCAGCATTCTGTCTTTGCGTGGTGTAACCAATGCCTGTCTGGCATTGATGCTGCTGTCGAGCACGGCGTGGCTGATCATTGCGCGACCGCATATGCCACCGCGTCACTGGCGCTGGGCGCTGCTCGGCTTTGTGGCATGGCCACTGCTGGTGGCGTTTCAGGTGGGCACCATGCCCGGCGTGTTGCCCCGGGCGTTTGACGCGCAACTGCGCTTTCTGGGCGCAATCCCGGTTGCGTTTGCCATCGCCAGCCTGCCCGGCGTTAGTGTGCGTCTGCTGCGCGTGAGCAGCAGCATCGGCGCCATTGTCGCCCTGACGGTGGGGCTGTGGTTTATGCACAGCACCGGTGAGCCGCGCGCCGCCAATGCCTTTACCAACGCCATTCCTTATGGCGACATCGCCCTGTTGCTTGGCGTGCTGCCCTTGTATGGCATCAGCCGTTGGCGACAGCCGTCGCGCGTGGATATCCTGGCCATGATCGGCGCGGTGGCAGGTCTGGCCGCCAGCGTGCTGTCGGCTTCGCGCGGCGGTTGGGTCGCACTACCTTTGTTTGCGGTATTGCTGCGCATGCCGTGGCGCGCGTGGATGTCCTTGCTGCTGCTGATCTTGCTGACCGGCTTTTTTGCTGGCGCAATTCGATCCGATGTTTGCCTCGCGCTTTCAGGCGGCATCCAGCGATTTACAGTTGATGGCGCACGGCAATCGCGACACCTCGATCGGCTTGCGCACGCAACTCTGGCAAAGCGCGCTGCATGTGTTTGCGCAACATCCGTGGCTGGGCGTGGGCAAAGGCCTGCTCAAGCCGACGCTGGAAACGCTGGCCCAGCAAGGTGTGATCAGCCCGCTGGCTTCGTCGTTTTCGCACGCGCATAACGAATTGATCTCGGCATTGGCCGAAACCGGTCTGATCGGCGCGCTGTGCTTGCTGGCCGTCTATCTGGGCCCGGCTTTGCTGTTCTGGCGTTTTCGCAACAGCCCGCTACCGCAAGTGGCTGGATTGGCGCGCATGGGGCTGGCTTTGGCGGGCGGTTTCTTTATCTTTGGCTGGACGGAAGTATTGTTTATCGTGGCGATGACCACTTCGTTCTACGCATGGTGATGATGGCCTTGCTGGGGATGCTGGCGGCGGAACTGCGACGCCACGGCGCTTATCCCGCCGCCTGAGCGGAGCATACGGCGACAAAAAAAAACGGGCGTCTGGCGGCATGGCCAGACGCCCGTTTTGTTGCGCACGCCCTTGCAATCAGGCGGCCGCTGGCGCAGCTTGCGTCGCCAGCGCCAAGCGCGCCGCCTTAACCTCGGCACCCTTCCAGTACAGCCAGCAATACGCCCCATCCAGCACGGTCGAGCCGGCGCACAACACCAGCAAGAACACGTCATGCGGGTAATGCAGCAGCATAAACACCGACACCAGCAAAGTGCCCAGGCTACGCAGCCATGTAATGCGCCAGGCATATCCGACGGTGGACGGTTGCTGCGCCAACAACACAAAGCACAGCACGCTGATCACAAACTGGCACACATACGCCGAGCGCGCGCCGATCGGGGTATCGATGCCCGACTGGGTCATGCCCCAATACACCAACACAAAGAACAGCACCGTCGCGCCGATAATCCAGTTGTAGCTGCGCTTGAACAGGGGTGTGGTGAACTGCTCGTGCCCCAGCTTGATGATTTGCCAGAAGATAAACAGATCAAAGAACAGCCAGGCGCGATAAGTCCAGACCAGGAACACGCCCATATCGGTGCGCAGCAAGACGCCCCAGACAAATTCCCATGCCAGATTGCTGGCGCCGGCCAGCACGGCCATTTCCACGACTTTGAATTTGTGCGCCTGTAGCAGCACGTACACATAGGCCACTACCCAGAGCAAACAACCTACGGCAAAAAAAAGCCCAGCTGCAGCAAAGTGTAATGACTGCCATCCACGCTGAGGTATTAAACCAGGCGTTCGGGTCGTTGGCGGCGGTATTCAATAAAGCGGACATGATCAGACCTGTGCGGAAGCGGTGACGGGTGAGGTTGGGAGTACCGGATGCAAAGCCTGGTCCGGCAGCTGGAACGGCCGTCCCGGATTTGGCCCGGCCCAGTATTTTTTTGCAATGCTTCCATCAGCGTTTCGCCATAACGCCCCATAAAGCTTTCGACGCTATGCGAGCTACCGGCCAGGCGCGATTTGATGCGGAAGATCACGCGCGCCAGATCAATCAACCAATCCCACCACACGCTGGCACGCAAACCCAACATGGCGGCGACCTTGCGCCCCAGCAGTTGCGTCATCAGATCGGGCACCAGTCCGCGCATTTCGTGCGGCAGATTGTCTTGCAGAAAGGCGACGTGCGATTGCGTCAGCATGTGGCCGGCTTCGGACGGACCGAAGTTGCGCCGTCCCAGCGCCTTCCAGATCTGCTGGCCGTCGCTGGCGTGGCGCGGCATGGCCTGCGGCACGATGCCCAGCACCAGGCCGATGGTCTTCCACAGATAGAGCTGATCTTCTTCTTGCTGCTTGCTCACCTTGACGCCCATCGCGCGCAAACCGGCCACCGCTTCCAGCGAAAACGCCAGCATGGTGCCCACCAGTTCTTCCTGGTTAACCGGCTCGCCCCACTCTGCGGGCCAGTCTTTGGCGGGCCAACCGTGCGTGCGCTTGGCGTAATAGCGGATGGCCGCATGCATCAGACGCACTTTGCGGATGGTCAGCAAACCTTTGCCGCCGGGGGCCAGCCCGCCAGGTTCAGCGGCATTCAGAATAAAGCGCAAGGTCTCGGAGGCGCGGCGCTGGAACTGATTAGTCAGCTTGCCGGTGGACGCCAGCACTTGCGCGCCGCCTTTTTTTGCCGGCGTACAACACCGGCAATGATCGGCACAGCAAGCTCACGCCAAACTGGACGCCAAACGCGGTAAAGAAAGCCTGGGCGCTTTCGATGCGGCGCAGATCCACGCTGGCGGGCAAACCGGCGGTCGCGTCGAGATACGCGCGTAATTCAGGCGGGATATCTTGCGGCCACGCTGCATCGGTTTCCATCTGGCTGAGCACGGCATTGGCGTGCGCGCTTTCGCCGTGGGCAATCAAAGCGGCCATGCAGGCGTCGGCCAGCGGGTCGCCGGTACGCTTCAAGGCATCGAGCGCGGCATCGGACCAGATCGGCTTACTCATCAGACAACACCCTTACAATAATTTTTTTGTCGGCGGTGATGATAATGGGCATGCTGCTGCAAGCCATTGTCATTAAACGCAAGCGTTGCGTAGATGCCTCAATCAACGGGGTCAAACCGGCGTGGAACAACCCGCAGTACCCTTTGCGCAGTGCGCTTGCCGTGCCGTGTTGTTCCATGACAACGACATAGATAAGCATTGCTCGCCATGGCTAATCCATGTACACATGTCGCGCGTAAGGCACAGCCTTACAATCAGACACTTTGAGAACACACGGGATCGGGATGGTTTTTTTTCAGGCTGGCGCTGGCGTTGCGCGTCATTTTGGGGTTTGTGGGTGCTGCTGGCGGCTTGGCGCTACCGCAGCTGGCTTACGCCCTCGACGTCAGCCCGAGCACCGACGGCATCGAAATCGACCGCGACCTGACCCTGTGGCAGGACCCCAGTCGCAACGCCGACATCGAGCAAGCGGCGCAGCAATTGCAGCAAGGTCATTTCCGCGCGCCGCAGGGCATGGCGCGTTCACGCGGTTATAGCCGCGATGCCTGGTGGTTCCGCTTTGAATTGCGCAACAGCAGCGCCGCCAGTTTGCCGGTACGCGTGGAATACACCGACGGCCTGATCGGCCGCGTTACCTTGTATTCGCGTCCGGCCGGTAGCCAGCTTGCCTGCGCAAGCAGGATTTTGCCAGCAGCGAAACCGAAGCAAGCCGCCCGCTGCCCACCATCCGCCCCGCCTTTCCTGACACCTTGCCGCCGCAAGCGCAAAACGAATATCTGATGCGCGTGGTCTTTAACGACCATGCCGACATGGCGGGCCCGATTTATTCGGCGGTGCGCATCTGGAGCCACAGCGCGTTTGCCCGCGCCAATACCCATGAGATGTTTTTTTTGCTGGGCGGCATGATAGGCATGATGGCGCTGGTGGCTTTTGCCGCTTCATCGGCTTTGCCGCCACCCGCGACAAAGCGTTTCTGTTTTACGGGCTCAATCTGGTGATGCTGACGGTGTCGTTCCACAGCGCCACCGGGGTCTGGCCGCTGTTGTTGTGGAACGGCCATTTCAGCTATACCGCGCTGTTTTTTCTGCAGCGGCCTTTACTACATCTGCGCCGCGCAGTTTGTGCGCCACTATCTGCAAACCATCAAGCTCAGTCGCACGCTGGATTGGGCCTTGCAGATCATTGCGGCGGTCGGCCTGGTCAGCAGCATTGCCGCACTGACCGGGCATGACCAGTTTGCGCTGGAAGCGCTCAACCTGGGCGGCATCGGCTTTTTGATCTACATCGCCGCCAGCATCAAAGCCATCCGCGCGGGCATTGGCGGGGCCTGGTTGTTTCTGGCGGCGTGGGCCACTTATTCAGTGTCGCTGGTGGTGACCTGGGGTTTGCGCGATTACGGCCTGATCGAGCATACCGCCTTCACTTATCGCTTTATCTTCTACGGCATCATTATTGAAATGCTGCTGTTCAGCGTGGCGATGGCTTTGCGCGTGCGCGATCTGCGCCAACGCAAAGAAGCGGCCGAAACCGCCTACCGCCTGCATCTGGAAGCCCAGGCCGGCCACCTCGAAGCGCTGGTGCAGCAACGTACCGCCGAACTGGAAGCCGCGCGCTACGAGGCCGAAGCGGCCAATCGCGCCAAGACCACCTTCCTGGCCCACGTCAGCCATGAAATCCGCACCCCGCTGACCGCCATTCTGGGTTATGTGGAGCGCTTGCAGGACGAACGCGCGCTGACCACGCCGCAAGCACAGTGGCTGTCGCGCATCGGCGATAGCGGCGATTATTTGCTAAGCCTGATCGGCAACGTGCTCGACGCCAGCAAACTGGAAGCCGGTCACGTCAAACTGTATGAAACGCCGATGTCGATCAGCACGCTGGTGCGGCAATTGCACGGTTTGTTTCATGAACAGTCCGCGCGGCGCGGGTTGGCGTTTGGAATTAGCGTGGAGGCGCAGGCTGGTTTCGGCTGGATGCCAATAAATGGCGCCAAATTCTGGTCAATCTGATCGGCAACGCATCAAGCTGACCGACGAAGGCTCGGTCAGCGTGCACCTGGCGCATGAGGAACGCGCAGACGGTCATTGGCTGTGCGCCCACGTCAGCGATACCGGCCCCGGCATTTCGCGGCAAGACGCGGAACTGGTGTTCGCCCCGTTCGAACAAGCCGCCGCGGGCGTCG
>BBFD01000207.1 GCA_001313065.1 Silvimonas sp. JCM 19000 | reverse complement strand
CACCCGCGCCCAGACCCAGCAACAAGCGGCGGCGCGAAACATTGGTGGGGGCATCCGCCGCCGCCGGTGCAGCGGTGGCAATCTGCGGATCTTGCGACTCTGGACGTTTTTTTCCATGATGCGAACTTCTTTCTATCAAATGTTAAAAATTACCGCTTTTTTTGCCGGGTGCCAGATGCGACAACGCCCGGTGCAAAGCACCGGGCATAGCAGGTCGGTAGCGGCGCGGCCACAGCCCCGCCTTTACGCGCCCGCCTTAGCGCATCAATCCATACCCAGCGTGCCGCGCAGCTTGGACAGATCTTCTGCCAGCGCGGTGATCGGGCCCTTGAGCGCGTTACGATCGGCTTCGGTCACTTTTTTCGTAGCTGACGTAGCCATCACCCTTCTTGTATTTGGCCAGCAGATCGTCCACTTCCTTGAAGTTGGCATCGATCTTGGGCGACAACGTGGCGTCGGCCTTGTCCACCAGCGGACGCAGCAGGTCATACACCTTTTTTTGGCGCCGTCGACGTTGGCCTGGAAGTCCCACAGATCGGTATGGCTGTAACGATCTTCTTCGCCACTGATCTTGGTCTTGGCTACTTCTTCAATCAGCTCAGCCGCGCCACCCACCAGTTTCTTGGGCGGGAAAGCCAGCGTGTCGACGCGCTTTTTTCAGTTCTTGCGTATCAGCAGCCAGCTTGTCGGCCAGCTCATCCAGCCCCTTGGTCGACTTCTCAGTAAACAGCGCGTACTCAAGGCGGTGGAAGCCGGTGAAGGTCGGATCTTTTTCTTTGTCTTTGAAGTCGTCAGCACGCGCATCCATCGACTTGTCCAGATCGCTGAACAGCTCAGCGATCGGCTCGATGCGCTCGTAATGCTGGCGGGTCGGCGCGTACAGCGCTTGCGCTTCTTTCAGCTTGCCCGCTTGATGGCGGCGGTGAATTTGGCGGTGGCATCCACCAGCGCGCTGACTTCGCCCGCAACATAGGTTTTGTAATCGGTCAGCGGCTGGTTCAGCGCATCCAGCGACGGGCCGGCCGCAGCCGGTTGGGCGCCGTTGGCGGTGACGGTCAGCTTGCCTTTGGGGTTGCTCAACAGACCGCAGGTGATGTCGTAATCACCGGCTTGCAGATCTGCGCTCAGGCTCTGGGTAAAGCCCGGTGCAATGTTCTCGCGCTCTTCCACCACGATCACGCCCTTGAGGATTTCCCACTCCACGGCGCGCGAGCTCTTGTTCACAATCTTGAACGTGCTCTTGCCTGCGGGAACGCTCAGCGCATTGCTCTCGCAACCTTCGTCCTTGATGACGACGGTGTATTCGCCCGGCTTGCCAGCCGGAGCAGCAGCGGCGGTCGAAGCAGCAGGCGCAGAAGCAGCGGTATCAGCAGCAGGTGCGGACGGCTTTTCGCATGCGGTGAGCGCGGCCAGCAGGGCCAGCGCCAACGACGGTTTGAGTGTGGAGCGGACGTTCATTTGGGTGATTTCCTCAGGGATCGCTTTCTTGTTTTTTCAAAAAAAACAGCAGGTTTTTTGCACAGCGTATTTATTCGGTAAATCCGGGAAGAACGGGCGCTCAGGCGGTAACTGCCGGGTTGGTCACCGGCTTTTTTATTGCTGGCCAGAAACAGATACAGCGCAGGCACCAGGAACAACACCCAAGCCAGCAGCTCGCCCACGGTCGGGGCGTCCTGATAGCCAAACATACCGCCCAGAATCACGCCCAGCGGGCTATCTGAAGGCAGTGTGTGCTGCAGATTAAAAGCAATGCCTTGCAGGCCATTCCACAGCCCGGCTTCGTGGAAAGCCTTGACCGCACCGGCCAGCAAGCCGGCCGCCACAAAGACGATAAAAAATGCCGGTCCAGCGAAAGAATTTGCGCAAATCGAGACGAACACCGCCCTGGTAAATCGCAAAACCCAGGGCCGTGGCCACCAGCAAGCCAAGTACGGCACCGATCGGGGCAGCAATGCCCACGTCCTGCTGGAACGCCGCCATCAAAAAAAAGAACACTGATTCAAGACCTTCGCGCGCCACGGCAAAGAACACCATGCCGATCAAGGCCCAGGCCTGGCCCTTGCCTTTATTGAGCGCGTGATCAATCGAATCATGCAGATGCGCCTTGATGGAACGGGCCGCCTGCTTCATCCAGAACACCATCGAGGTCAGGATAATGACCGCAATCAGCGCGACGATGCCTTCAAACAATTCCTGCTGCTTTTGCGGAAATTGGCCTTCAGCGGCATTGATGCCCAGGCCCAAACCCAGACACAGCACCAGCGCGATGCCAACGCCCGCCCACACCAGCGGCATATAGCTGCCACGGCCGGACTGTTTCAGGTAACTGGCAATGATGCCGACGATGAGCGCGGCTTCCATGCTTCGCGCAGCATGATCAAAAAAGGTACGAGCATTCTGATAAGCGGGAATTTTGATAGTCGACGCGGAATATTAAGCCTGCCGCCGGCTTAATGCAAACGATTCGCATTTGGAAGTGTAGAAAATACGATTTTCTGTAACATTCACATGTTAAGCATGCGCTGGCATGACGCGTGCGCGCGACAGCGGCCCGCGGTTTCGTTACATCCAGGCATAAAAAAACGTTTTGCGATCAAGTCATTGGGTGCGGGGCCGGCTACGCAGTGATACAGTTTCACTGCGGCCACAAGCCCACCCCTGTTACACCTCGCACGCGTCCCCGCGCGGCAAAATAAGGCAGCGCCAAGCAATGCATGATCCGATCGCCGATGACGTCGCCGCCATCCAGTCCATCGAAGCCGTCCCCACTATCCTGCAAGTCATCGCCCAGACCACGGGCATGCGTTTTGCCTGCGTCGCGCGCGTCACGCAGGACCGCTGGACCGTGTGTGCAGTACACGATGCAATCTCGTTTGGCCTGACTCCGGGCGATGAATTACAAGTGGCCACCACCTTGTGCAGCGTGGTGCGCGATACCCAGGCCGGCGTGGTTATCGATCATGTCAGCGAGGACTCGCATTTCCGCGATCATCCCTGCCCGGCCATGTATGGATTCGAAAGTTATATTTCGATTCCGCTGTATCGGCGCGATGGCGAATACTTTGGCACGCTGTGCGCGCTCGACCCCTTGCCCGCCCAGGTTTCCGACAGCGCCACCGTCAACACTTTCAATCTGTTCTCGCAACTGATCTCGACGCAGCTGCAAACCGAAGACGAATTACGGGCCAGCCGCGCCGCCCTGCTCAACGCGCAAGAGACGGCCGAATTGCGCGAACAATTTATCGCCGTCCTTGGCCACGATCTGCGTACCCCGCTGGCTTCGATCCTGATGGGGCGGACGTCTTGCTGAAGCGGCCGTTTGACGAATCCACCGCCGCCATCCTGCTGCGGATACGCAAAAGCGGCGCCCGCATCTCGGCGCTGGTCGACGACGTACTGGATTTTGCGCGTGGCCGCATGGGCGGCGGCATCGTGCTGACGCGGCGCTGGACCGATACGCTGGGTGCCGACTTACGCCAGGTCGCGGCCGAACTACAAAGCAGTTTTGAGCAGCGTACGATCCAGACGCACATCCAGATCGAAACACAGGTGTTCTGCGACCCGACCCGGATTTGCCAACTGCTGGCCAATCTGATGACCAACGCGCTGGTGCACGGCGCACCAGCGATGCCGGTGCGAGTGGAAGCCCGGGTCTTGCACGATTGCTTGAGTATCAGTGTCAGCAACGGCGGTAGCCCGATCCCGGCGCAGACCTTGCCTCATCTGTTCAAGCCGTACTGGCGCGGCGCCTCGACTGCACCCGAGACCGGGCTTGGGCTGGGGCTGTATATCGTTAATGAAATCGCCCGCTCACATGGCGGCCAGCTGGAGGTGATTTCGGATGCGGAACAAACGCGCTTTACTTTCACCCTGCCGCTCACGCCGCAACGTTTGCTGCATTAAGCGCGCCTAACTTTACAAGTTGTAGGACAAACCCCGGTGCAAAGCCGGGTCGCCCTCAGTTACGGTGCTGCAGGGCGTGGCTTACTCTGGCGCCTGCACTCGGGAGATTTACTTATCATGGCAGTACAAACTTTTGTGGAAGGTTCAACCGGCCGGGTTCTGCTGACTGGCGCTTATGATTTCAGCATGCAGGCAGACTTGCGCGCTGCCGTCGATACGGTGAACGGCAACCAGGCGCTTGATCAGATCCTGCTGGATTTTGGCGGCGTGGATTACGTCGACAGCACGGGCCTGGGCATCTTGCTGCTGATCAAGGAAAAAGCATCCAGCGCGCACAAGGCGCTGACCTTGGTGAATTGCTCGGCGAGCGTAAAAGCCACACTCGACATCGCTTGCTTTGGCCGGATTTTTTTTGAAATTCAGTAAATCCTGATCTGCTTGCTGCAATGCGTCATAGGGCCACGTTCGTGGCCCTTTTGTTTGCCTGCCTATGCGCCGATTGGCGAAATCCCTGGGTCCATTATTTTGTAAGCAATCTTCCCTAAACAGCTAATAGGAATTATTCTTATTAGCAATTGAAGCGCTGTGCCCGCTTTTAGCTCTAACCGCCCTCTTTTCTGACTCACAAGGTCAGCTTGAGGGCACTTTTGTATGCAGGATAAAGATAACGATGAAAAAACGTACGCCAATCGCGATGGCCGTCGCCATCTGCTGCCAGATGTCGCTTGCCCACGCTGCCGACACCGCAACCCCCGAGGCCCTGGAGCTGTCGTGGTCACGGCCAGTGCCGATGCCTCCAAAGACGGTCTGCAACCGGCCTATGCCGGTGGCCAGGTTGCCAAGGGCGGCCGTGCCGGTATCCTCGGCAGCAAGAACAATATGGATACGCCGTTTGCCATCACCGCCTATACCAACGAGCTGATCCAGGAACAACAAGCTCATGGCGTTGGCGACGTGCTGGAGAACGCACCGGGTGTACGGGTTGCCCGTGGCTTCGGCAATTTCCAGGAATCGTATTTCATCCGCGGCTTTATCCTGAGCTCCGACGATATCGCCTACAACGGCCTGTACAGTCTGCTGCCACGCCAATACATCGCGACCGAACTGTTTGAACGCGTTGAAGTACTGCAAGGCGCCACCGGCTTCTTGACCGGCGCAGCGCCCAATGGCGGTGGCATTGGTGGCTCGATTAACCTGCTGCCCAAGCGTGCGCCCAATACCGACCTGAACGAAGTCACCGTGGGCGTAGCCAGCGGCGGCGCCGGCACGGTTAGCGCCGATATCGCGCGCCGCTTTGGCCCGGACAAGAGCATCGGTTTGCGTGTCAACGCCGGCTACACCGGTGGCGGCACCAGCATCGATGATGAAAAAGCCGCTACCGCCGTGATGTCGGTGGGCCTGGACTGGCGTGGTGAAAACGCGCGGATCTCCGCCGACGTGGGCCAGCAAAGCAACCGCCTGAAAGAAACGCGTCCGAGTGTCACGCTCGGCGCTGGCGTGACCGTCATGCCGTCCGCACCGGATGCCAGCAAGAACTTTGCGCAACCGTGGAGCTACTCCAACGAGCGCGATACCTTCGGCACCTTGCGCGGCGAATACGACTTTACCGACAACATCACCGGCTGGGCCGCTTATGGCGCACGCCGCAGCCACGAAGCCAATTCGCTGGCCAATATGACGGTCACCGACAATGCGGGCGATGGCACGGTCTATCGCTTTGATAACACGCGTGACGATCGCGTTGATACCGCCGAAACCGGCCTGCGCGGCAAGTTCAAAACCGGCTCGATTGGCATGAATGGGTGGTCGCTGGCAGCTTCTTCCAGTTGAAGAAAGACAACGCTTATGCGATGGATTACTCCAACACCCTGAACACCAGCATCTATACGCCGACGTCGTATGCTGATCCAGCCATCTCCAGCAGCGCCTTCCTTGGCAATACGCTGGATACGCCGCTCACCACCGGCATCGTGCGTCTGACCAGTGTGGCTGCGGGCGATACCGTATCGCTGCTGGACAACCAGGTGCTGGTCACTGCCGGTGCGCGTTATCAGCACTTCGACATCACCAATTACGCCTACAACACGCAAGCCGCTGATCCGGCCTATATCAAGAGCCGTGTCAGCCCGGCCGTGGCCATTGTGTACAAGCCGATCAAACAGGTTTCGCTGTACGCCAACTACATCGAAGGTCTGGCGCAGGGCGATACCGCGCCCAGCACCGCCACCAACCGTGGCGAAATGCTGTCGCCGTTCGTGTCCAAGCAAAAGGAAATCGGCGTCAAATATGACGGCGGCCGTCTGGGCGCTGGCCTGGCGCTGTTCAGCACCACCAAGCCGCGTTCGATTCTGAACAGCGACTCCTATTTCAGCTCGTCGGGCGAAGATCGCCACGAAGGCGCCGAACTGACCGTATATGGCGTGGCCATGCCGGGCCTGCGCGTGCTGGGCGGCGTGACCTGGCTGGATGCGCGTCAGAAAAAATACCGGCTCCGATACCACTGAAGACAAGCGTGTAATTGGTGTGCCCACAACGCAAGCCAATATGGGCGTCGATTGGGACATCAAACAGATCGCCGGCCTGTCGGCTAACGCGCGCGTGATCTATACCGGCTCCGCCTATGCCAATGATCTGAACACCCTGGAAGTACCGAGCTGGACGCGCCTGGACCTGGGCGTGGCTTATGCCACCGAGTGGAGTGGTCGTCCGGTTACACTGCGCGCTCGTCTGGATAACGTGTTCAATCGTTCCTATTGGGCTTCGGTGGGCGGCTATCCCGGCTACGGCTACCTGACTGTGGGCGCACCCCGTACCGCATCGGTCAGCGCAACCGTCGACTTCTGATTTTTTTCTTGCTGTTGTTCGTTTGAAAAGCGCTTTTAGCAGAGCGATTAAGGCCCACTGAAAAGTGGGCCTTTTTTTTATGCCGACTGCGTTGGGATAGAAGGTTTGATGAACCGACGATGGCTATGGCTGGCGCAGGACGCGAGCAGGCGCTCGGGTTTTTTGCATGGAGTGGACCACGGAGCGGTGACCCGCCTCAGGAGCAAGCGCAACCGTTCCGGGGCCTTGTCACCTACCTCGGTAGCTAAGCGCGTGGCGGCTTGGGCGTGAAGGTGTGACAGGGCTCCAGAGAGGCCTCAATTACATCAAGTTGTGGCTTGCGCTTGCTCTTGAAATTGAGGGCGCGGCAACCGTAGGGAAATTTGGGATCGTAAGTGATGTGGTAATGCGCGCATCGCGTGCAATCAGGCACGGCCACATTAGCGGGAATACGACTCATGGATGCGCCCTCCTTCGCGCCCTGTTCGGCATGCGCGGCGCGTTACAGGCGTCGGTGTTAGCCGGAATAGACAAGCCCACCTTCGCGGCCGGACTGCTTTTATCTTAGAAGGTATGCAGCGGCTGAGTCTGCACAGCTGAATGACCAGTGTGAGTGATAGC
>BBFD01000206.1 GCA_001313065.1 Silvimonas sp. JCM 19000 | reverse complement strand
GGCAGCGCGCCCAGCGGCAGCTGCGCCAGTTCGGCGCTGCGGTGTTCCGGGGCTTGATCAAACAGGATAGCCAGCGCATTGCGCGCTTCTTCGCGCTGCTGCAGCAGCGTAGCCAGGCCAGCACGTTGCGTGGCCAGCGCTTGCGCCGATTGCACCTCATCCAGCCCGCTGGACGCCCCCGCTGCATGCTGGGTTCTGACCAGCGCCAGCGTGCGCTCGGCATAGGCGATGCTTTGCTCGGTCGAGGTAATGCGCTGGTTTAAATAAGCAATCTGCCAGTACAAGTCGGCGGTGGTGCCGACCAGCGTCAGCGCGGTGTTTTGCCGATCCAGCTCGGTGGCGGTGGCTTCCCATTGCGTCACATCGCGTTGCCGGGCCAGCTTGCCCCACAGATCTATTTCATAACTGAGCGAGCCGGTCACGCCATAAGCGCGCGTACTGGCGCCGCCATCAAGCGGCTTTTCGATGCTGCCGTTGGCGCCGACGGTGACCGTGGGCGTCAGATTGGTATCGGTCAAACCAGCCTGCAGCCGCGCCTGCCGCACTTTCCAGCCAGCAACGGCCAGATCGTTATTGCTGGCCAGCGCCCGTTCGATCAGCGCGTCCAGTTGCGGATCATTAAACGCGTGCCACCACGCGCTGCGGTTGGGACTGACCGCATCGACCGCGCCCGACCACTGCGCCGGCATGCTGGCTGCGGGCGTGTGATATTGCGTTTGCAGCGCGCTACCGCAGCCGCTCAATACGCCGCCGGCCACCAGCGCCAGCGCAAGAAACGAAGTTTTCATAACACGACAACCTGATAAATAACGCATGTCGAGCGGCCGCCGTTTATTCACGCGCCAGCGCCTGGATCGGATCAAGCCGTGCCGCATTGCGCGCGGGCAGATAGCCGAAGATCACGCCGATCAAGGTGGAGCACACGCACGCCGCCACAATCGAAAAGATCGAAAACTGCATCGACATGGATTTCACAAACATCGAAAACACCACGCCGATGCCAAATGACAGCACCACGCCGATCATGCCGCCGATCAGACACACCAGCACGGCCTCGATCAGAAACTGCTGCATGATGTCGTTCTGCCGCGCGCCCACCGCCATGCGGATGCCGATTTCATGGGTGCGCTCGGTTACCGACACCAGCATGATATTCATCACCCCGATGCCGCCCACCACCAGCGAAATGACCGCGATGGCCGAGATCAGCAAAGTCAGCGTGGCTGTGGTTTTCTCCACGGTTTTAAGAATGCTGTCGCTGCTGTTGGTGTAGAATCCTTGGTGCCATGGCGCAGCGTCAGCAGCCGGGTGAGGCTGGCTTCGGCAATATCGTTGGGCATGCCGTCACGCACTCGCACCGTAATGCTGTTGAAGTAGGTCTGGCCCAGCAAACGCCCCATCGCCGTGGTGTAGGGCAGATAGACTTCCAGGCTGGTGTTATTGCCAAAGGCGCTTTCTTTTTTTCTTGGCCACGGCCACCACCGTGGCGGGCATGCCGCCAAGAAAAAATCACTTTGCCTACCGGTTGTTCCCAGGTCTTGAACAGCTTGTTGCGCGTGTTGTCGTCGATCACCACGCTCTGCGCCTGACGATGCACATCGGCCGTCGAGAACGCCTGGCCCTCCGCCATCTCGATATCCCGCACGCGGAAATACTGTTCGCCCACGCCGCTGACCGAGGCCGAAGCCTTGACGTTGCCATAGCGCAAAATCACGCTGCCGCTGACGCCGGGCGTGGCGCTATCGATATAGAACTGCTGTTGCAGCACGCTCAAATCATTCACGCCCAGGGTGTGGATGGTGCTGGCGCGGTCGTCGCCCCAGCCGTTGCCGGGCACGATATCGATAGTGTTGGTGCCGATGGAGCTGATGTCATTGATGACCTTCTGCCGTGCGCCCTGCCCCAGCGCCACAATCGACACCACCGAAGTAATGCCGATGATGATGCCAAGCATGGTCAGCAAAGTGCGCATGCGGTGCGATGCCATGGCAATCCACGCCATCTTGAAGGCCTCGCCAAAGCGGCCCCAGGCGGCTTGCCACAAGGCCTGCATGGCACTGGGTTTGGCATCCAGCAAGGTGGTCTGGTCCGGCGTTTGCACCCCGTTGGGCCGATCCGATATGACCGCGCCGTCATGCAGTTCAATAATGCGCTGGGCATTGCTGGCCACCTGCATATCGTGCGTGACGATGATGACGGTATGGCCGCGCTGATGCAGCTCGCGCAGGATGTTCATGACTTCTTCGCCGCTGTGGCTATCCAGCGCCCCGGTCGGCTCATCCGCCAGAATCACGTCACCGCCGTTCATCAAGGCACGCGCGATACTCACCCGCTGTTGCTGGCCGCCCGACAACTGGCTGGCCGATGCAAGGTGCGATTATCCAGACCCAGTCGGCCCAGCAAAGACCGCGCGCGCGCGCGCCGTTGCTGCTTGTCGGCCCCGGCATAGACCGCGGGGATTTCGACGTTTTCTTCCGCGCTCAAATGCGGCAGCAAGTGATAACGCTGAAAGATAAAACCAAAATATTCGCGCCGCAGCGTGGCCAGCTCGTCGCCTTCCAGCTCGCGGGTTTCCCGGCCGTCCACTTTGTAGCTGCCGCTGGAGGGCCGGTCCAGGCAGCCGAGGATGTTCATCAGCGTGGATTTGCCCGAACCGGACTGGCCGACGATCGCCACCATCTCGCCAGCGTGGATGGTCAGATTGACGTCTTTGAGCACGCGAACTTCTTCTTCGCCTGCCGGAAAACGCCGCTCCAGCCCGGACAGCTGTAATAAGGGCTTGGGTGCCTGGCTCATGCTCAATGCCCCGGCGGCGGGCCGCGATGTTGATCTTCTTCACTGGCCGGCTTCACCTGTGGAATCGCCCACCACCACCTTGTCGCCCAATGCCAGGCCGCTCAGCACTTGCACATTGACGTTGTTGTTCAGGCCCGTGGTGATCTTGCGCGGCTGCGCATGACCATCCGGCCCCACCACGCGCACGGTGTACGAACCATCTGCCGCCTTCTGCCCCAGCGCCGTGACCGGCACCGCCAGCACCTGCTTGACTGCGCCCTGCACGATGGAGACCTGCGCCGTCATATCGGTCTTGAGCACATGGCCGGGGTTGGGCACATCAAACAGGCCGTTGTAGTACACCGCCGTGGTGGTGCTGGTGCTGGTCGTGGTGGTGGTCGAGCTTTCGGTGCTGATGCTTTCCGGCGCCGGTTCAACCGCGCGCAAGGTGCTGGAGAACTTCTTGTCCGCCGCGCCGAGGATGGTGAAATACACCGGCTGACCCGCTTTCACCCGTACCACATCGGCTTCGGAGACCTGGGCTTTGATGGTCATGGTGTCCAGATTGGCCATGATCAGTATGGTCGGCGCGCTTTGGGCCGACACCACGGTCTGGCTTCTTGCGTGACGATGGAAATGATTTCGCCATCCATGGGCGCCGTGATGCGGGTGTAACCGAGGTTGGCTTTGGCGGTATCGACTTCGACGGCCGATTCGCGGATTTGCGCATCCAGTGACGCCAGGTCCGCTTTGGTCGAATCCACTTGCGCTTGCGCAGATTCCAGATCGGCTTTGGCGCTGGCGTCCTGGCCGAACATGGTTTGCTGGCGGGTCAAGGTCAGTTGGTATTGCGCCAGCAAGGCCTGCTTGGACGCCTTTTGCGCTTGCACATTGGCCAGCGCGGCCTCGGCTTTGCGCAGATCGTTTTCTTGCAGCACCGGGTCGATTTCGGCCAGCAACTGACCTTTTTTTGACGCGGTCGCCGAGCGCCACCTTGAGCGACTTGAGCTGACCATTTACCTGCGCGCCCACACTGACCTGTTTCACCGGCTTGATGGTGCCGCTGGCCAGCACGGTGTCTTCCAGATCCATGCGGGTGACCGGCGTGCTCAGGTACTGCGGCGGCGCGGGTTTAAAGAAAAAAATGCCTGGCGAACAGCGCGAGCACCACCACTACGAGCGCGCCGAGCAGCCAGCGCACTTTGGAATTTTTTTTAATTTCATCGGAAGGAGACAGGCAAGCGATTGACCGCAAGATCATACCCGCAGTCGCGCAAAACCGTCGCGCGCAGCGGTAACGATGGATACAGGCAGACATAAGCGGCGGCAGCACCGCAATTCAACCGACGTGAGGCGGGCGCCGGTAATAGATATCGAAGGTATCGCGATGCGTTTCAACAAAACCGTGGCGTTGGTAAAAGCGGTTGGCCGCACTTTCCAACAAGGCGCCCAGCGTCAAGGCATAGCCGCCCGCATCGGCTGCCGCGCACAAATGCTGCATGACCTGGCTACCGATGCCCTGGCCCGATGCCTCCGGGCTGAGATAAAGATGGCGGATATAGACGCTGCCATCAGCCAGCGGCGCATCCAGCACAAAGAAGCCAACGCGTCGGCCCGCGTAATCAACGGCCGTGGTGCGCGCCGCGTCAAAACCATCGAGCAAACGGGCGCGGGCACGGGCCAGATCAAAGCGGCCGACCCGTTCAAGACTGGGACGCATGGCGGCGGCACGCAAATCGGCCAGTGCCGGGGCATCGGCGGCGCTAACGGGGCAAAACTGCAGCATGGCGTGGCTTTTAAAAAAAAGGGGTTGAAGGCGGGCGTTGCGACAGCGTTATCGTCGCTGATTTCTGCGCATAAACAAAATGCGGCGCAACCCAGGCGGGGCCGCCTGCGTCGGCTGTGCCGGGCATCGTGTCCGTTCAAACGTCGTCGGTTGCAAGCCGCCTTGCCCCACATATACTCCTGCCATATCCGGCAATTGCTCCGCAGACCGGCCGCCCTCGCTCGCCCCCGTCACCATCCCGTCTTGTGGGAGCGCTGCGCATGGAACATCCCGAGCCGTCCGGTCTGGAATTCGAACATGAAGTCATTGCCGAACGGCGACGTCATGCCGGGGTGGCGGATCAGCAGCGGCCGGTGGTGGGCGTTGCCTTATCCGGTGGCGGAATCCGTAGCGCGACGTTCTGCTTTGGTTTATTGCGCGCGCTGGCCAAAAAACCGCGTGCTGGAACACGTGGATTATTTGTCCACCGTCTCGGGCGGCGGCTATATCGGCGCGGCGTTCGGGCGTTTGTTTGGCTTGCGCGTGCATGCCGCACAAGCGGGCGATATCGAAACGTCCAACGCCGAAGAAGTGCAATCCGGCATGCGCCGCGACGACTCGACCTTGCTGTGGTGGCTGCGTAGCAACGGCCGTTATCTGATGCCGGGCGGCGCGCGCGATCAGGCTTTGTTTTTTTTGCCACCGGCTTGCGCGGTTTTATCGCTACGCAATTTGAAGTCGCCTTGTTGATGCTGCTGTTGGCCGGCATCGTCACCCTGCCCCACGCACTGGAAAACCTGCTGCAGATCAGCCCGCGCACCCCATGGCTGACCTTGCACAATGTCACCCTGCCGTCGTGCTGGTTTTTTACTGTGGCCGATTGCGTTGTATTACCTCGCCAAACATATCGGCGTGTTCTGGTTTTCCCAGAGCGAAACCAGCACCCCGCGTCAGACCCTGGCGCTGGCGGCGCTGGTTTTATGCTTTGTGGGCGCGCTCAGCGGCACCGTGCTGGACGGGCTGGGCGATGCCGCCGAATGCGCCCGCGATGCCGCGCAGGCGGCGGTGTTTCCGTGTTCGATGGATGTTTATCAGATCAGCCCCAGCGTGTTCACCAGTCTGGTGTTGTTGGCCGTGTTATCGGGCTTGCTCAGTGCGGCCTGGGCCAGTTGCCATTTGCGCGTCAAACAGATGCCACCCGCGGGCTTGCGACAATGGGCCACTGCGGGATTGACCCGGGCCCTGTACGGTGCCGGATTGTTATTGGCGGCATGTGGGCTGGATGCCTCAGCTGGCAATTGGCATTTCGCCTGGCCAATAGCGAACACGGCTGGTCATTGCTGACCGGTGCGTCAACCAGCAGCATCGTTTTGCTGGCGGTGCGGGTATTCCAGCAAGCACTCGAAGCCAAAACCCGCGCTTCGATCCCGCTCGAGCGCATTGCACATTACGTCGGCATTGCGCTGTTGCTGTTTATCTTGTTGCTCTGGTCAGTGGCGCTGCAGTTCTTTTTTTGTTTTTTTTCGTGGACGCTGCCGGCCCAAGCCGATCCCCCCTTATGGCAAGGCTTGCTGCGCTGGCTGGTGCTACTGGTGCCGTTGCTGATTTATATGCTCCTGACCGGGCGCGATCTGGAACATGCCAATCTGCCTCGCTGCATTACTTCTATCGTTTGCGCATGGCGCGGGCGTATATCTCGCTGGGCAATATCGGGGTCGGCGGCCGCTTTCGCGCCGGCTCGCCGCTGGACCCGGTGTCATCGACCATTGCCGATCAGATTTGCAATATCTCCGAATTCGTCGACGGAGACGATCCGCCGATGAGCCAGTACGCTCCGCATAAACATGGCGGCCCGATTCATCTGATCAACTGTTGCATCAATCAAACTGTGGACGACCGCACCGACAGCTATAACGCAGACCGCAAAGGCATCGCCATGGCGGTCAGCGGGCTGGGCGTGGAAACCGGCACGCGGTTTCCCGATGCTGCGGCCTTGCCGCCCGCCACCACGCTGGCGCAATGGACGGTGATTTCCGGCGCGGCCATAGGTTCTGGCATGGGATCGCGCACGCGCAGTGGTTTGAGCGCGTTGTTCTTTTTGTCGGCATTGCGCCTGGGCTATTGGTCACCGCGCCTGCGCGCGCCGAATGCCGCGATGGATGCCGACCACCGCAGCCGCGCCCGGCGCTGGCAACACCGCTTTGCCAAATACTGGGCCATTTGCGGTGAATGCCTGGCGCGCTTTCCGGGCCTGAATGACCCGCACTGGTATTTGTCAGATGGCGGGCATTTTGACAATACCGGCGTCTATAGCCTGCTCAAGCGGCGGCCGGCGGTGATTATCCTGGCCGATTGCGGTATTGATCCGGAGTATTTGTTTGAAGATCTGGAAAACTGATCCGCAAGGCCCGTATTGATTACGGCGTGGAAATTGAATTCCTCGCCCCCGATGCCTTGCGGCAGCGCTGGCCCGACCACGACGCATTTATGGCCAGTGTGGGTACCGTCAGCACGCTGACCAAAGAAGCCGGACCCGAACATTTTTTGCTGGGTCGCATCCGCTATTGCAAGCGCAATGGCGAGTTGCCGCGCATAGGCGCGCTGCTGGTGGTCAAGCCGCGCCGCGCGCCGCACCCGGACTTTGATTTGATCGGTTACGCCGACAGCAATCCGGATTTTCCGCAGCAAAGCACTAACGATCAGTTCTTTGATGAGGCGCAGTGGGAAAGCTATCACTGCCTGGGCCGCATACTGGGCCAGACCATCACGCCTGAACTGATCTGGCAGTTGCCGCGCTGGGCGGCCGAGACCTCGATCCAGCAAGTTG
>BBFD01000205.1 GCA_001313065.1 Silvimonas sp. JCM 19000 | reverse complement strand
GGGTGATCTCAATATTTATCTGAATGGCCTGGGCACGGTTACGCCGGCCAATTCGGTCACTGTGCATACGCGTGTCGATGGCTTGCTGCAGAAGGTGTTCTTTACCGAAGGCCAGATGGTTAAAGAAGGTCAGGTGCTGGCACAGATTGATCCGGCGCCGTTTGCGGTGGCGGTGGCGCAAGCCGAGGGCCAGCTGGCGCGTGACAAAGCGCAGTTGGCCAGTGCGCAGCAAGATGCGGCGCGTTATCAGACGCTGGTGACGCAGGATTCGATTTCCAAACAGACGGCTGATCAGCAAGCGGCTTTGGTGCAGCAATACGCGGGCACGGTCAAAGCGGATCAGGCGGCAGTGGATTCGGCCAAATTGCAATTATCGTATACGCGGGTGACGGCACCGGCTTCGGGCCGGGTTGGTTTGCGTCAGGTTGACCCGGGCAATATGGTGCATGCCTCTGATACCACGGGGCTGGTCATCATTAACCAGGTCACGCCGGTATCGGTGTTGTTCACGATTCCAGAAGCCAATCTGCCTGCGGTCATGAAGCAGTTGCAGGCGGGGCAGAAGTTGGCGGTCGATGCGTTTGATCGCACCCAGACCACGCAGTTGGCCAAAGGTACCTTGCTGACCATCGATAACCAGATCGATACCACTACCGGCACCGTCAAGCTCAAGGCGACCTTTCCTAACGAAGACGGCAGCCTGTTCCCCAATCAATTTGTGAATGCGCGTTTGCTGGTCGAAACCAGGCATGACGCCACCTTTATGCCGTCGGCGGCCGTGCAGCGTGGTTCGGCGGGGACGTTTGTGTTCTCGGTGGGCGATGACAAAACCGTCAGCGCGGTGCCGGTGACGCTGGGTGCATCGATGGCGACAAGCAAGAAGTGCTCAAAGGCGTGCGTCCGGGCGACGTGGTGGTGATCGATGGTGGCGACAAGCTTAAAGATGGCGGCCAGGTTGAAGTGGTGGCAGCCAATGCCAGCGAAGTGGCGGCCAAACCGCGTGGTCATCGCGGCAGCGGTCCGCATGGCAAACGGGCTTCGGGCGCGTGGCAACATCGTCCGTCGTCGGATCAACAGTAAACAACAAGGCCAGTCCTCGTTCGTTAGCCGGAGCCTTGTATGAATCCCTCACGCCCGTTTATTTTGCGGCCGGTCGCGACCTCGTTATTGATGGTGGCCATTTTGCTGGCCGGCCTGGTTGCGATGAAGTTTTTTGCCGATTTCGGCTTTGCCCGAAGTCGATTACCCCACCATCCAGGTGGTCACGCTGTACCCGGGCGCCAGCCGGATGTGACCACCTCGTCGATTACTGCGCCGTTGGAGCGCCAGTTTGGCAGATGCCAGGCCTGGCGCAGATGTCGTCGCAATCCAGCGGCGGCGCGTCGGTCATTACGCTGCAGTTCAGTCTGGAAATTGGTCTCGATGTGGCCGAGCAGGAAGTGCAGGCGGCCATCAACGCCGGTAGCAATTTGCTGCCAACCGATCTGCCGATGCCGCCGATCTACAGCAAGGTTAACCCGGCAGATACGCCGATTCTGACGCTGGCGGTCACATCCGATACGCTGCCGCTGCCCAAGGTAGAAGACCTGGTGGATACGCGGCTGGCGCAAAAGATTTCGCAGTTGCCGGGCGTGGGTCTGGTCAGCTTGTCGGGCGGGCAGCGTCCGGCGGTGCGGGTGCAGGTTAATCCGCAGCAAGTGGCGTCGTATGGCCTCAGTATCGAGGATGTGCGTACCGCCATCGGTGCAGCCAACGTCAATCAGCCAAAGGCAGTTTTGATGGCCCGTTGCGTGCATCGACCATCGATGCCAACGACCAGCTAAAGACGGCGGCGGAATATCAAAGTCTGATTGTCGCTTACAAGAATGGCGCGGCAATCCGCTTGTCCGATGTGGCGCAGATTGTCGATGGCGCAGAAAACAGCAAGCTGGCGGCCTGGGCCGATAAAAAAAGCCGGCCATCATCGTCAATATCCAGCGGCAGCCGGGCGCTAACGTGATTGCCACCGTCGACGCCATCAAGGCATATTGCCTGGCTTGCAGCAAGGCTTGCCCGGTTCGGTCGACGTCAAGGTCTTGACCGACCGGACCGATACCATCCGCGCCTCGGTCAGCGATGTGCGGCTGGAGCTGATGCTGTCGGTGGGCCTGGTGGTGCTGGTCATCTTTCTGTTTTTTTGCGCAATGTGCCCGCCACCATCATCCCCAGCGTGGCGGTGCCGCTGTCGCTGATTGGCACCTTTGGCGTGATGTATATGGCCGGGTTCTCCATCAATAACCTGACCTTGATGGCGCTGACCATTGCGACCGGTTTTGTGGTCGATGACGCCATCGTCATGATCGAAAACATCAGCCGCTATATCGAAGAAGGCGAAACGCCGATGAAAGCCGCGCTCAAGGGCGCGGAACAGATTGGCTTTACCATTATTTCGCTGACGTTTTCGCTGATTGCGGTGCTGATTCCGCTGCTGTTTATGGGCGATGTAGTAGGGCGCTTGTTCCGCGAATTTGCCATCACGCTGGCGGTGTCTATCCTGATTTCGGCGGTGGTATCGCTCACGCTGACGCCGATGATGTGCGCGCGTTTGCTCAAGCATGTGCCGGAAGAAAAAAACAGACCTGGTTCTACCACGCCAGCCAGCGCTTTTTTTGATCGGGTGATTGCGCGCTACGGCAAGATCCTCAACTGGGTGCTGGATCGCCAGCCGCTCACGCTGATGGTGGCCCTGGCGACCGTGGCGCTCACCGCCTTGTTATATATCTTTGTGCCGAAGGGCTTCTTTCCGGTGCAGGACACCGGCGTGATTCAGGCCATCAGCGATGCTTCGCAATCGGTGTCGTTCAGTGCCATGGCGGAGCGCCAGCAAGCACTGGCCGCGGTCATCCTGCAAGACCCGGACGTGGACAGCGTGTCGTCGTATATCGGCGTGGATGGCACCAATGCCACGCTCAATAGCGGCCGTATGCTGATCAACCTGAAGCCGCACGATACGGGCCGCGCCAGCGCCAGTGAGATCATTCGTCGCTTGCAACCCAAAGTCGAACACGTGGCCGGCATTACTTTATATATGCAGCCGGTGCAGGATCTGACCATCGAAGATCGGGTTTCGCGCACGCAGTATCAGTTCACGCTGCAATCGCCCGATCTGGACCAGTTGGGTGTATGGACGCCCAAACTCGTGGCCAAGCTGCAGACCATTCCGCAACTGGCCGATGTTGCCAGCGACTTGCAGGACAGGGGTTTGCAGGCGTGGGTGGATATTGATCGCGATGCGGCCGGGCGGCTGGGTATTACCCCGGCAGCCATCGACCAGGTGCTGTACAGCGCCTATGGTCAGCGCATGATTTCGACCATCTTTACCCAGTCAAATCAGTACCGCGTCATCCTGGAAGCCACGCCCAGCGACAAGGGCATCGCGCAACTGGATGATCTGCATGTGGCGGGCACGGGCGGTGTGCAAGTGCCGTTGTCGGCGGTGGCGCATGTGGTGGAGCGAGACGCACCGTTGTCGATCAACCATCTGGCGCAATTCCCGTCCTCGACCATCTCGTTTAACCTGGCCTCGGGCGCCTCTTTGGGTGAGTCGGTGCAGTTGATCGAACAAGCCGAAAAAGAGATCGGCATGCCGGCCGCCATCGTCACCAGCTTCCAGGGTGCGGCGCTGGCGTTCCGCGCGGCGTTGCAGAACGAACTGTGGCTGATTCTGGCTGCGATTATCACGATGTATATCGTGCTGGGCGTGCTGTACGAATCGTATATCCACCCGATTACCATTCTGTCGACGCTGCCGTCGGCCGGCATCGGCGCGTTGCTGGCCTTGCTGGTGGGGCGCACGGACCTTAGCGTGATTGCCATCATCGGCATCATCTTGCTGATCGGTATCGTCAAAAAAAGAACGCCATCATGATGATCGACTTTGCGCTGGAGGCCGAACGCGATCATGGCAAGTCGCCGCGCGAGGCCATCTATCAAGCGTGTCTGCTGCGCTTCCGGCCGATTCTGATGACCACCATGGCGGCCTTGCTGGGCGCGCTGCCGCTGATGCTGGGCAACGGCGTTGGCTCCGAGCTGCGCCATCCGCTGGGCGTAACCATGGTCGGCGGCTTGCTGGTCAGCCAGGTGTTGACGCTGTTCACCACGCCGGTGATCTATCTGTACTTTGATCGGCTGGGTACGCGTTTGCGCAAATGGCGCGGCCGCCATGACAGCACGCGTGTGACGGACGTGCGCTGATGAGCTTCTCTTCTATCTTTATCAAACGTCCGGTCGCCACCACGCTGCTGACCATAGGCGTGGCGCTGGCCGGGGCGGTGGCGTTCAATCTGCTGCCGGTGTCGCCGCTGCCGCAGGTGGATTTTCCGACGATTTCGGTGTCGGCCAGCTTGCCCGGTGCTTCGCCCGATACCATGGCGGCGACGGTGGCCACGCCGCTGGAACGCGCCCTGGGCCGCATTGCGGGCGTTACCGAAATGACGTCGTCCAGTTCGTTAAGCTCGACGCGCATTACGCTGCAGTTTGACCTTAACCGCGATATCAACGGGGCGGCGCGCGATGTGCAGGCGGCCATCAACGCCAGTCGCGCGCTGTTGCCGTCCGGCATGCCCAGCAATCCCACCTATCGTAAGGTCAACCCGGCCGATGCCCCGGTGATGATCCTGGCGCTGACTTCCAACACCATGAGCCAGGGCCAGATGTATGACGCGGCCTCGACCATCCTCGCGCAGAAATTGTCGCAGGTGGATGGCGTGGGCCAGGTCAGCGTGGGCGGTAGCTCCTTGCCGGCGGTGCGGGTGGAACTCAATCCGTCGCAGCTCAACAAGTACGGCATTCCGCTGGAAAGCGTGCGCACCACGCTGGCCAATGCCAACGCCAATCGTCCCAAAGGCATGCTGGAATCGGGCGATCAGCACTGGCAGATTTACGCCAGCGACCAGGCCAAAACGGCCGCTGAATACATGCCGCTGATCATCAGCTACCAGAATGGCAACGCGGTGCGGGTGTCGGATGTGGGCGATGTGGTTGATTCGGTGCAGGACGTGCGCAATGCCGGGATGGCCAATGGCAAACCCTCGGTGCTGGTGATTATCAGCCGCCAACCGGGTGCCAACATTATCGAGACGGTTAACGCGGTGAACCGCGAGCTGCCGGCGCTCAAAGCGCAGATCCCCGCCGCCATCAATATGGAAACGGCGATGGACCGCACGCCCACCATCCGCGCTTCGCTCAATGAAGTGGAGCGCACGCTGATCATTTCGGTATTGCTGGTGATCGGCGTGGTGTTTGTGTTCTTGCGCAATGGTCGCGCCACGCTGATTCCGTGCGTGGCAGTGCCGGTGTCGCTGATCGGCACTTTTGTAGCGATGTATCTGTGTGGCTTCAGCCTCAACAATCTGTCGCTGATGGCGCTGACGGTGGCGACCGGTTTTGTGGTCGATGATGCCATCGTGGTGCTGGAAAACATCTCACGCCATATCGAAGAGGGCATGAAGCCGTTTGCTGCCGCGCTGGCCGGGGCGCGTGAGGTGGGCTTTACCGTCATCTCGATGAGCATTTCGCTGGTGGCGGTGTTTATCCCCATCCTGATGATGGGCGGCATTGTCGGGCGCTTGTTCCGCGAATTTGCGGTGACGCTGTCGGTGGCCATTCTGGTATCACTGGTGGTCTCGCTGGCCACCACGCCCATGATGTGCGCGCGCCTGCTGCGGCCCGAACCCAAAGAACACGGGCGGCTGTATCGCGCCAGTGAACGCGTGTTTGAGGGCATGCTCGGCGGCTACCGTCGTTCGCTGGCGTGGGCGCTGAATCAGGCCCCGCTGATCATGCTGATCCTGCTCGCTACGGTCTGCCTGAATGTCTATCTATATATAGTGATTCCCAAGGGCTTCTTTCCGCAGCAGGATACCGGCCGCATGATGGGCATGGTGCAGGCGGATCAGGCCATCAGCTTCCAGGCCATGCGCATCAAGATGCAGCAGTTCATGAACATCGTGAAGAGCGATCCGGCGGTGGAATCGGTGGTGGGCTTTACCGGCGGCGGCCAGCGCAACGGCGGCAATATGTTTGTGGCGCTCAAACCGCTCAGCCAACGCAAGGAAACGGCGGACCAGGTGATTGCGCGCCTGCGTGAACCTTTGGGCCAGGTGCCGGGCGCGCGCGCCTTTCTGCAGTCGGTACAGGACATCCGCGTTGGCGGCCGCAGTGCCAATGCGCAGTATCAATACACGATCCAGGCCGATGACCTGCAAGCCTTGCGCACGTGGGAGCCCAAGGTCCGCGCTGCTTTGTCCAATATCGACCTGTTGAAAGACGTCAACACAGATCAGCAAGACAAGGGTCTGCAGACGTCGCTCAATATTGATCGGGATGCGGTAGCCCGCTTGGGGCTGACGGTCAGCCAGGTGGATAGCGCGCTTAACGACGCCTTCGGCCAACGCCAGGTTTCCACCATCTATAACCCGCTCAATCAGTACCACGTGGTGATGGAAGTGGCGCCGCAATACTGGCAAAGCCCGGAAGCGTTGAAGGACGTGTTCCTGATTACCGCGGCCGGGGCGCAAGTGCCCTTGTCGGCGGTGGCCAGCTATGGCCCCACCTTTACACCCTTGGCAGTCAACCATCAGGGCCAGTTTGTCAGCAGCACCATCTCGTTCAACCTCGATCCGGGTACGTCTTTGTCGCAAGCGCAAAAAAGCGATTGAAGACGCCATGAACCGCCTCGGCGTGCCGACCAGCGTGCATGGTTCGTTCTCGGGCTCAGCGCAGGCGTTCCAGCAAAGCCAGAGCAGCCAGCCCATCCTGATCCTGGCGGCCATCATTGCGGTCTACATCGTGCTGGGCATCTTGTATGAGAGCTATGTGCATCCGATCACCATTCTGTCGACGCTGCCGTCGGCCGGGGTGGGGGCTTTGCTGGCGCTGATGTTGTTCAAGACCGAGTTCACCATCGTGGCGCTGATCGGCGTGTTGTTGCTGATTGGTATCGTCAAGAAAAAAACGCCATCATGATGATCGACTTTGCGCTGGATGCAGAACGCCGCCTGGGCATGAATTCGCGCGATGCCATCTTCCATGCCTGCATGTTGCGCTTTCGCCCGATCATGATGACCACGGCCGCCGCGATCCTTGGCGCGATTCCGCTGGCGCTCGGCCACGGCGACGGCGCCGAACTGCGCCAACCGCTGGGGATCTCGATCGTCGGCGGCCTGGTGGTGAGCCAGATTCTGACGCTGTACACCACGCCGGTGATGTATCTGTATCTCGACCGGTTCCGGCTGTGGGCGCTGCGGCGTCGCGGCATGGCCGAAACCCGATCCACCTTCGACCCGCGCCCTGAAGCCGGGCCACGCTAAACGCTATGGCAAATATTGATATGGTCTCTACGCAAAACAAAAAATCGCGCTTATTGCGCGTCCGGCGTCGCGTCTGGGCTTGCTGGCTGTG
>BBFD01000204.1 GCA_001313065.1 Silvimonas sp. JCM 19000 | reverse complement strand
GCTAAGCTGGGCCAGCTACCAGGCGCTGGATGAATCGGGCTTGTGGAGCGACCGCCTGGCCCCCACCGCCATCCATAAAGTCCATGTGTCGCAGCAAGGCTCGCTTGGCCGTACCGAGCTGGACGCGGACGAACTGAATCTGCCAGCGCTGGGCTTTGTGGTGCCCTACGAAACCCTGGCGGCACATGCGCTGCAGCAAATGTGCGCGGGCAGTGTGCAGATTGCTGCCAATACCCGCGTCAGCCGCATCCAGACCTTGTCACGCTACGCGGCATTGACGCTGCAGACCCCGAGCGGCGAAACCGGATTGACCGCACGCCTGGTCATACTGGCCGATGGCGGCAAGCTGATCGACCAGGTTAATGGCGTTACGCAAACCATACGGCCGTATAACCAGCACGCCGTGCTGGCGCGCATGACGCCCAAAACGCCACACAGCCACATCGCCTATGAACGCTTTGCCGACGATGGCCCGATTGCGCTGCTGCCGTTTGGCGAAGACTTCATGTTGATCTGGACGCAAACCCCGGAGCAGGCGGAAAGCCGTCTGGCGCTGGATGATGCGGCATTCATCGCGGCCGTGGCCGAGCGTTTTGCCGGGCGGCTGGATGGCTTCAGCGCCGTGGGTGCGCGCAAAAGCTGGCCGCTGGCGCTCAAGACTCTCGACCGCGTTTATGCGCCACGCACGGTGATGATCGGCAATGCGGCGCAAACGCTGCATCCGGTGGCGGGGCAAGGTCTGAATCTGGGCCTGCGCGACGCGGCGGTGCTGGCCGACGTGCTGGCCGGCACGCCCGACCACATGCTGGGCGAAGCCGACATGCTGCAACGCTACGCCGCTTTACGGCGCAAGGATGCGGGCGTCGTAACGCACTTTACCGATACCTTGATTACGCTGTTTGATCGGCCGAACCCGGCATTGAAGCATGCACGCAGCCTGGGCTTGCTGGCGCTGGACCAGATTGCGCCGCTGCGGCGCGGGTTTGCGCGGCGCATGGTGTACGGCGTGCGCTAAGGCATAGGGCGTACTGTGCGTTGCCCGCCGGGCAACGCCCTCTACGCCTTGGGCTTGGCCTCGAGCTCGGACACCACCACCTTGGCCATATCGGACAGCATCTGCAGTTCTGGTTCGCCAAACTGGCGCGGTTTGCGGTCGATCAAACACAGCGTGCCCACCGTGGCGCCGTTGTGCAGCACCAGCGGCGCACCCGCGTAGAAGCGGATGTCGGGCTCACCGGCAACCAGCGGATTATCGGCAAAGCGCGCATCCAGCGTTGCATCTTCCACCACCATCACGTGTTGCGGATCAAGAATGGCGTGGCCGCAGAAAGATACGTCGCGCGAGGTCTCGGTCGCAGCCAGTCCCTGCACTGATTTGAACCATTGCCGGTTGGAGTCCACCAGACTCACTACCGCGATCGGCACATTAAAAAAAGCCGGTGGCGGCACGGGTCAGGTTATCGAAGCGTTCTTCAGGTTGCGTATCGAGGATGAGCAAATCGCGCAGAGCGCCAATACGCTCGGCTTCGTTGTCCGGAATCTTGGGGGGTTGCATGGGTGCCCTGCACAATCATGTTGGTATTGTGCGGTGATTATAGGCATGGAGCGGAAAGTGGCGACAGCAGCCCGGTGGCCGCGCCCACAAACTGATGTCTAGCCGCGCCGCCCTGCTGGCAGCCGCAGGCGGGATGGTCTAGTGGCCGCAGGCGCGGCCATCAGCTACCAGCGCATCCCGGGCAGTACGCCAAAGAGGAACATGAGCCAACGTCATGGTGTAGCTACCCAGCCATGAATCTGGCTTGTTGCACGGCCCGCGCCTCGGTATGATCGCTGTTCATTTAATTTTCTTGAAGTCATGAGCCGCCATCATGCAATCGCTACTCGAACTGCGCCACCTCAAAACCCTCGCCGCCATCCACGACACGGGTAGCGTTACGCGCGCAGCCGAGCGTTTGCATCTCACCCAATCGGCGTTGTCGCATCAGCTGCGCTTGCTGGAAGAGCACTACGGCGTGCCGCTGCTCACGCGCAAAGGCAGTACGCTGGCCTTCACGCCGGCGGGGGAAAAAAACTGGTGGCACTGGCCACCTCAGTCTTGCCGCAGGTGGCGTCGGCGGAACGCGATGTGGCGCGGCTGCGCGAAGGTGAGGCGGGCCAGTTGCGCATCGCCGTGGAATGCCACACCTGTTTTGACTGGCTGATGCCGGCCATGGACACCTTCCGCGAGCGTTGGCCCGAGGTGGAACTGGATATCGTGTCGGGCTTTCATGCCGATCCGGTCGGGCTGATGCTGGAAGGGCGCGCGGATCTGGCGGTGGTGTCCGAGCTGGAGATCGATGCGCGGGTGAGCCACCAGCCCTTGTTTGTCAGCGAGATGGTGGCGCTGGTGGCGCGTGATCATGCGCTGGCCGCCAAGCCGTATCTGGATGCCAGCGATTTCGCCAGCGAAACCCTGATTACCTATCCCGTGCCCGACGACATGCTGGATCTGATCCGCAAGGTTTTGCGCCCGGCAGGCGTTAATCCACCGCGCCGCACCACCGAGCTGACCGTGGCCATGCTGCAACTGGTGGCCAGCAAACGCGGCATTGCTGCGCTGCCGCGCTGGAGCGTGCAGAACTACCTCGACCGCGGCTATATCGCCGCCCGCCCGGTCACCGCCGCCGGTCTGACGACCGAGCTGTATGCCGCCATTCCGGCAGAGCGCGCTGAACTGGCTTATTTGCGAGAATTTGTGAGCATCGTGCGCGACGTCAGTCTGACCGCCCTGCCCGGCATCTCTTTGCTGGATTGAGCGCGATATGGGCTTGTGAGCATGACGAGTGCGCCAGCAAGGTGGACGCACGTTGCGGCGCAGCATGAAGGATTTCTCCTGCATTATTTAAGGTGATTTCTCACTCTTAAAGCTTTGTGAAATTTTTCCATAATGTTGGGGTCGTCTATTTGTGGTGATGGGCGTTAAATAGCCGTGGGCTTTTGCCCGACGCACCTCACTCGTATTGCTCCAGGAGAAGCTTATGACGCCCCCCGCCGACCCCAGTACGTTGCCGTGGCAGATCGAAAAGATTGATCTCAGCCGCATCCAGCTGGACCGCATCCGCGATAACCAGACCCTGTTTTATTTGCTCACCGCTTCCTCGTTTATCGAAAGCGGGGCCGATTTGTATACCAGCAACCTGGTCGATTATTTTGCCAGCGACCCCGAAGTCTCGGCCTGGCTGGCCCAGCATTGGGAACACGAAGAACTGCAGCATGGGCGCGCCTTGCGCATGTATGTGCAATACGTGTGGCCAGACTTTGCGTGGGAAGACGCGTTCGAGAGCTTTTTGCAGGAATACGGCAAGCTGTGCACGGCGGAAGAACTGGAGCCAACCCTGGCGCAAGAGCTAGCGGCACGCTGCGTGGTGGAAACCGGCACCTCCAGCCTGTATCGCGCCATCAATGCCTGCACCGACGAACCGGTATTGCGTGAGATTGCGACCATATCCGCCGCGATGAGGTCAGCCATTACAAGAATTTCTATCACTTCTTTTTTTGCGCTACCGGCAAGAACAAAAGCTCAGCCGCTTTGCCACTTTCGGCACGCTCGCCCGCCGCTTGCTTGAATTGCGCAACAGCGACGCCGAGATTGCGCTGCGCCATGTCTTTGCCTACCACCAGCCGCAAGGCTCGGCGGCAGAACAAGCCGATATCAACAAGCGCGTTACTTCGCTGATTCGCCGTAATCTGCCCATCGAGATGACGGTGAAGATGTTGCTCAAGCCCTTGCAGCTAAGCCCGCGCTGGCAGAAAAGCCTGCAATGGCCGCTGTCCGGCCTGACCCAGATCTTTATGCGCGTCCCGCTGTAACAATCATAGGGTGGGTCGTGACCCACCCTACAAAGCCGTGCGCAACCGCCGCGGTGTATGGCTATGGCTTTGCGTGGTGGGTCATGACCCACCCTATGTGGATATCGCTTACAGCTTGAAGCGCCCGAAATCCGCGTTGATGGCCTGAGCCAGTTGCGCCAGGGTCTGCAGGCGTTGCGTGGCTTGCTGCAGGTCAGCGTCAGCCTGTGCAATGCGGTTATTGATGCTCTCGGTGGTCTGGCCCATGGAGGTCGCCGCGTTGCGCTGTTCTTGCGTGGCGAGGGCAATGCCGCCGATCTTGTCGACCACGTTCTGCATGCTGTCGGCCATGCTCAACAAACGCTCGCCCGCATTGCGGGTCAAGCTGGAGCTGGCGGTCACCGTATCCAGCGTGCCTTGCATACGTCCAGCGGCATTGCCGGTTTCCTGGCCGATGGCTTCCAGCATGCTGGTGATTTCCACCGTGGCACCGCCGGTGCGCTCTGCCAGTTTGCGTACTTCATCGGCCACTACGGCAAAGCCACGCCCTTGCTCGCCGGCCCGCGCCGCCTCGATGGCTGCGTTAAGCGCCAACAGATTGGTCTGGCTGGCAATTTCGCTGATCACGCCGGTAATCGAACGGATTTGTTGCGAGCGCTGCGCCAGCGTATCCAGCATGGCGGCGACGGAGCGCACCGCTTCGCTAGTGGCGTCCATCTCATCGGTGATGCGGTTCAGATCTTTGGCGCTGTCGCGGCTTTGTTGACCGGTGCGGTTGGCCACTTCATCGGTCTCTTGCGCCGATGAGGCAATCTCGCTCACGCTGACCGACACTTCTTCGATCGCCGCCGCATTGGCGCTGGCCACATCGGCAATGCCGTTGGTATCGCGCGCCACTTGTTGCACGCTATTGCGCACATCCTCGACCCCGCCCGCCAGTTGCAGACTCTTGTCGCGCACGCTGATAAAGGTGCGGTTCAGTTGGTCCACAAAGTGATTAAAGGCCTCGGCGGTCTGGCCGACTTCATCCTTGCTCTGGATGCTGATACGGCGGGTCAGATCGGCCTCGCCGCGCGAAATCTCGCGCATGGCATCACGCACACGCAGCAAACCGCGCAGTTGCGCCCGCATCGACAGCGAACTCAGCGCAATCACGATAAGCAGAATCACCACCAGCACGATGGCGGTCTTGATCAGTTGCTGGCGCAGCGGGGCCAGCAAGGTGGCCTCGTCGCTGACCGCCACCAGGGTGAACTCGGTGCCCACCACCGGAAACGCCGCCACCAGCTTGTTGCGGCCGTTCATTTCAACATTGGCAAAGTCATGGCTGCTTTGCGCTTTGTTGATGGTATCGGCAGTCAGGCCATCGCCCAGCACGGTGGCGTCTTTGTTCAGCTGTTGCGGATCGCCATGGGCAAAGATCTTGCCGTCTTTATTGACGATAAAGGCAAAGCCGTCGCCCGGCAGCACAGTGCGCTTGAGCTCCTGCATGATGCTGGAAATTTCCACATCCGCGCCCACCACGCCGACCACCTGGCCGTTATCGACCACCGCATGCGCAAAGCTGGACACCGCCGCGCCGGTGGCAGCGGCGACTGAGGGCATTTCAACAAAGGTATTGGTCTTTTCTTCTTGCGCGCGACCCCACCAGTGCCATTTGCGTGGATCGTTATTATCCGGCGGCAGCACCACGCCATTGGCGTTTTGCTGGGTGCGTCGGGGTAGGCCAGAAAGACGTTGGCAAAGCCACCGGCATCACGGGTAAACGCCATGGCGGGGATCAGATTGGCATCGTGTGGCACCGGCTTGAACGCGTTGAGCACCTGCGCTTTGGCGCTGATCCAGTTGCCGATATGCACGCCCAGCACGCTGCCGACGGCGTTGATTTGCTGGCGCGATTCAGATTGTTGCTGGGCGGCCGACAGCGCGTAACCCGCGCCGGCGATAACCACGCCCGTCAAGATAACAAACGCCGCGACCGCGGCGACCACTTTTTTTGTTGCAGAGTTTGCAAGCCGAAGGCCATGTTGTTTTGCTTCCCGGTGAGCCGCGCAGAGCGTTGTTTTTTGATAAGGCGCGCGATTGTAGCGCGTGCTATCAAAATACTCACAATTGAGCATATCTGCTTGCTTCAGATCAATTGACGCCGTCAGGGGATTGCCTGACTTGGCAAGCGCAAGCGCGCTTATCTAAACAGGTGCAGGGCTGCGTACTGCAGCAGGATGATGGTCTTGCCATCGACGATCCGACCGTCGGCAATCATGGCCAGCGCATCATCAAAGCGCAGTTCCAGCACTTCGATGTCTTCGCCCTCTCCTTCCAGGCCGCCACCGCTACTGACTTTGTGCCGGGATTCATATTCGGCCACAAAAAAAATACAGCTTCTCCGTGACCGAGCCCGGGCTCATATAGGCTTCAAAGATTTTCTGCACGGCGTGCAGGCGGTAGCCGGTTTCTTCTTCCACCTCGAGCCGGATGCGCTCCTCCGGGCTGGCTTGTTCCAGCAGACCGGCCGGGGTTTCGATCAGCCAGCCGGGGTAGCCGTCAACATAAGTCGGCAAGCGAAACTGGCGGATCAGCACCACCGTGCGCTGCGCCAGGTTGTACAGCAGCACGGTGGAGCCGTGGCCGCGATCATAGGTTTCGCGGCTCTGACGCTGCCATGTGCCATTGGCGCGCAAAAAAAAGTCGAAGGTGGTTTTTTTCAGGACGTACCAGTCGTCCGACAGGGTCTCGACGTTGACGATACGTATGCGTTCGGAATGGCCATGCATGGCGGCGCTCTCAGGGTCTTGTTGCAGTGCATCAAGCCCTGAGCGTCGCACAAAATGTCAGCAGGTGAAAGCCTGCATTCAGATGGAGCCGCGATTATTGCGCTTGTGGAATGATGGTCGGCGGGGTGTGGTTAGCCAGGCGCTCATCGGCGTCTTCCAGCAACGCTTCCACGGTCATCTCGGCCTCGTACCACGCCTCCAGCCCGCCCAGCAAAGGCACGGCGCCATGATGGCCATGGCCATGCAACACCGCAGCCGCCGCCACCGCCGACGCATCGTTGGGGCAAGCGCAATACAGCACCACCGTCTGGTCCTGCTCCAGCCGCGTTGCGTATTCCTTGATCTGCTTCAGACTGATATTGACCGCGCCCGGAATCTGCCGCGGATCCAGCATGCGCCTTCCGGCGAACGGACATCAATCAGCAAGGGGGGGCGGGCACTCGATAAGGCGGCTTTGAGTTCATCCACCGTAATACGGCGCATGCGCGCGGCCACGGCGGCTTGATGGCGGCGATAAAACCGCTGCGCCACATAAGCCACCAGGAAAGCCCCCACCAGCCACACGGCGTAATGGCCAGATCGATCATCACATCGATAACGTGCGTGACCTGCTTCTGGAACATCATGCCCAGCACCAGATAAGCCGCCGACCATACCAGCGACGCCGCCAGGTTCCAGCGGGCAAACGTGCCCCAGCGCCAGCCCAAAGCCCCCGCCAGCGGTGGCGCCACCGCGCCGAGGCCAGGTACAAACTTGGCGGCAAACAAAGAGAAGGCACCCCAGCGCACGAACAGCGTCTCGCTCTGGCGCACGCAGACATCGGCCGACAGCGACACCTTGCACACCACACTGA
>BBFD01000203.1 GCA_001313065.1 Silvimonas sp. JCM 19000 | reverse complement strand
TGATGCTCGACCAGGCCGCCAGCAGCGGCAGAAACAGCAGCTGGCCGGTCGCTGAACTGGCGGTCAGCAGACCCATGGCCAGACCACGGCGCGCGGAAAACCAGCGGCTGACCACGGTCGCACCCAGCGTCATTGCGGTCACGCCGGTGCCCAGCCCGACCACCACGCCCCAGATCAACAGCATTTGCCATTTGGCGGTCATCAGACTGGACAGTCCGATGCTGAGCGCCAGCAGCAGCAGGGCGGTCAGCACGGTCGGGCGGATGCCAAAACGTTGCATGGCGGCGGCGGCGAAGGGGCCAGTCAAACCAAACAGGGCCAGGTTGATCGATAGCGCCGCCGAAATGGTGGTGCGGCTCCAGCCCAGGTCATGCTCCATGGCCTGCATCATTACACTGGGCGTCGAGCGCATGCCGGCGGTCACCAGCATCACCAGAAACACCACCGCGATGGCGATCCAGGCGTAATGAAAACGTGGGGGCAGGCGGCGGGCCAGCAGCTGTTGCATGGTCTATCTCGCAAAATGTAGTCGATCGGTCTAGTGCGCGATGATGCCATAAGCATGCCTGCCCACCGCAAGCATTTTTTTTATGCGGATGGCATTGGCCTGGCTTATTTGAATGCGCTCAGGCGCCGGTAGGGCGCGGCCAGTGGATCACCCACAAACAACCCCTGAGCGGGCCAGGCCACGCTTTTCCAATAGGCTTCCACCGCAGTCGCCCCAGCCGCGTAATGCGCCAGCAAAACTTGTGGATGCGGAAATTTCTGCGGATGGCTGCAGGGTTCGCTCACGGTGCCATAGCTGGCGGTGGCGCCCGCATCAATCCAGCGCAGGATGGACATCTGGCTGTTCTGGCCGGTAATCACCCCGCCGAACGAGGTCAGATGGTCGGCCAGCGCGCCGGGCAGAAAGCCCACGGTGTCCAGATCATCCACACTGACGCGGCCGGTTTCGTACAGCATCACGTCTTTTTGATTGCGGATCGATTCGGCTTGCAGGCGATGCACCGTGAGCTTGAGCGCGCCCACGTATTGGTCGCGTGGAAACAGCGCCGCGCGCACGCTACGCACTTTGTCCGTGGTCTGCACAAACCATGCATTGGCGCGCGGTTGTGTGCCCCATGCGCTTACGCCCCGGTCGATCATGGCGCGCGCCTGGGCGATATTGTCGGCGGCCAGCAACATGCTCGGACGCAAGCCGACTTCTTGCCACGGCCGCACGCTGGGGCTGTTGAAATAGGGCGATGGTGGCGTGGGCGCGCAACTGTTCTGGCAGACGTTCGGCGCCAGTCCCAGTGTGAATGCCGAGGTAATGGACTGGCAGGACACGCGCCACGGTTGCGTCCACGCCAGCGCCAGCGCTTCGATATTGTGGCCCAGCCGGTTGTTCAGCTGCGTGCGCGCTTTTTTTTCCAGTTCGGCCGCGCTGATCTCGGCTTTGACCGGCAGATCGATTTCGATCACGTTTTCCGGCGGGATCTCATGCGCTTTGGCGTAATAGGCGCCGATTTCTTGCGAGTACGGGTCATTGCGATTAATCACCACCGCCAGGTCATCGGCACCCAGCCGATAAGGGGGCGGCTCCGCCCATGCGGGCGTACTAATCAACAGCAGCAAGGCGAGTAGTTTGCGCATCGGTCTTTGTCGATGTTATTTGAAGGGCAATATTAATAACCGGGACGCGCCAGCGGCGGCTCATCCATCAGGGCGATTTGTTCGCGTAATTCCAGCACGCGGTCTTGCCAGTAACGCTGCGAATTAAACCAGGGAAACGCCGCCGGAAAGGCCGGGTCTTGCCAGCGTTGCGCCAGCCACGCGCTGTAATGAATCAGGCGCAAGGTGCGCAAGGCTTCGAGCAGATGTAATTCGCGCGGGTTGAAATCGCAGAACGATTCGTAGCCTTCCAGCACGGCATCCAGTTGCAAGGCCATATCCTGGCGTTCGCCTGACAGCATCATCCACAAATCCTGCAGGGCGGGGCCACTGCGGCAGTCGTCAAAGTCGACAAAATGCGGACCATCGGGCGTCCACAGCACGTTGCCAGCGTGGCAATCGCCGTGCAGCCGGATGGCGCTGACGTCACCGGCACGCTCAAAACAACGCTGCACGCCTTCCAGCGCCTGGGCGCTGACACTTTCCCACGCGGCTAACAAATCGGGCGGAATAAAGTTGTTTTGCAATAACCAATTGCGCGGCGCCGTGCCAAAGGTTTCCGGATTGATCGCCGGGCGCGCGGCAAACGGTTTGAGCTGGCCGATGGCATGGATGCGGCCCATAAAGCGCCCCAGCCATTCCAGTACTTCAAAGTCGTCCAGCTCGGGCGCGCGGCCGCCGCGGCGTGCAAACACGGCAAAGCGATAGCCAGCGTGCTCATGCAGCGTGCGCCCGTTGATATGCATGGGCGCTACTACGGGGATTTCGGCCGCCGCCAGTTCTGCGCTGTAGGCGTGTTCTTCGAGTATGGCGGCGTCGCTCCAGCGGGCCGGGCGATAGAACTTGGCGACCACCATCGGACCGTCGTCGATTCCGATCTGATAAACCCGATTCTCAAAACTGTTGAGCGCGAGCTGACGGCCATCCACGGCCAGACCGATGGCTTCGATGGCGTCGAGTACGCAATCGGGGGTCAGGCCGCTGAAGGGGGGAAGCGGTGTTGCCGGAGTTTCTTGAGTCATGCGCGCATCATGCCAGTGTGGCGGCAAAGCTGCGAGCCGCTTGCAGATGCCCACGCTTTCACGTCATGCTGTCTGCAATCCGGGCCTGGCCCGCATCCTGCCTGTATCTCTGAACGGAAAGACCATGACTAAAAGCATCATTTCAGATATGGACGGCGTGATTTATCGGGGCAAGCAATTGATCCCGGGCGCCACCGAATTTGTCGATCGCCTGCTGGCGGCCGACGCCCCGTTTCTGTTTCTGACCAACAATGCCGAACAAACGCCGCTCGATCTGAAACTCAAGCTGGAGCATCTGGGCATCAAGGTTTGACCGAAGACAACTTTATTACCAGCGCCATGGCCACGGCGATGTTCCTTAAAAAATCAAAAGGAACGCGCCACCGTGTATGTGGTTGGGGGCGGTGGTCTGATCAACGAGCTCTACAACGTGGGCTATTCGATTTCGGAATCGAACCCGGACTATGTGGTGGTGGCCAAGAGCACCAGTTTCACCTTTGAGCAAATGAAAAAAAGCCGTGCGCCTGATTGACGGCGGTGCCAAATTTATCGGCACCAACCCGGACATGATCGATCCGGTCGAAGGCGGCAACGAACCCGCTGCCGGCACCATCCTGGCCGCCATTGCCGCTGCCACCGGCAAAAAAAGCCGTATATCGTGGGCAAACCCAACGCGCTGATGATGACGCTGGCCACGCGCAAACTGGGCGTGCATCCGGACAACGCGGTGATGGTGGGCGACCGCATGGACACCGATATTGTTGGCGGCATGGAAGCCGGCATGACCACCGCGCTGGTGCTGTCGGGCGTGAGTACGCGCGAATCGATCGAGCATTTTCCGTATAAGCCGGACCATGTATTCAACCACGTGGGCGAGATTGATCTGAACGCGTTGTAAGACAGCCACAGCCTGAGTACCAAAGCCAAGGCCCGCAAGGTATTGAATTTGCGGGCCTTCGTGCGTTCTGGCGCGGCGCGTGTGTGAATTCTTTGCAAGTTGTAAGGCGGATACATAGGTTCTGAGAATTTTGCGGGGCGCAAATGCTAAGATTTGCCGCCTCCGTAACTTTCACCGATCGAAATTCCGCCGCGCATGAAAATCGCAATCTTTAGCCACACCCACATCGGAACGCTGATCTGCAACTGGCCCTTGTTCGCCGCCGTGCGCAAGCGCTATCCGCAGGCCGAAATTACTGCGTTCCTGGCGTGGCGCAATCGTGAGCTGGCACCGTACCTGCTGCATTTGTGCGACCACGTGGTGGTGATGCCGGATTTTGTCGGCAAGAAAAAAATATCTGGCCGTGCTGCGGTATGGCTGGGGCTATCGCAAGCAATTTGATCTGGTGGTGTGCGGGCTGGAGCCGCGCAAGGTGGATCACATCCTGTTTGGGGTGCTGGGCGCGCCCACCATTGCTTATGTTGAAGACAACTGGCATGGCCGCCTGGTCAGCCAGCCGGTGCAATTTGATATTCCGGCAATGCGGCAGATGCGCCACGCCCAATACATCCTGCGGGTGTTTGAGCCGAATGCCGTCGTCGATGCCAGCCGTTTTCCACGCTTTGACGATGTGCGCCGGGTGTTCCGGGTGCCACCTGGCCCGCTGACCCGCACCCAGCCGCGCCGCGCCGATGAGCCCGTGCGCTTGCTGATTTCCGCCACCAATAACCGCGCCGATGCCCGCCTTGATACCGCGCGACTGATTAACATCATCGGCACCTTGGCCGAGCAGGTGCCGCTGCAGGTGCATGTTTGCTGGCTGGGTAATGACCGACCCAAGGCGGCTGATCTGGCCGCAGCCATGCCGGTGCCCGCCGAGGTGCTGGATACGCCGTCGCTGGGTGAATTCATGGCCGCACTCAGTGATATGGATCTGGTGCTGGTTGGCGATGGCGGCATCATGCATATGGCTGCGGCGCTGGATATTCCGCAGGTGGTGGTGTTTGGCAGCACGCTGGTGACCGAATGGGCGCCCATGAGCGAACGCGCCGTGTGCCTGCGCGACGAACGCGGTGTCAATCATATTCCTGAGGCTGATGTGGTCGCTGCCTTGCTGCGGCAGTTACACACGGCATAGCGCGCGGCAGTCCACATCCGTGCGGCAACGCAGGTAAACTGCGCAGCGATACCCACACGGAGCAAACCCTATGTCCTGGATCGACGTCCGCAGCGATACCGTTACCCATCCCACCCCGGCCATGCGTGCCGTTATGCAAGCGGCCGAAGTGGGCGACGATGTGTATGGCGATGACCCGACCACCGCAGAACTCGAACGTGCCTCGGCCGAACGTCTGGGCAAAGAAGCGGCGCTGTTTGTGCCGTCCGGCACCTTTGGCAACCAGTTGGCGTTGTTTACGCATTGTCAGCAGGGCGATGAAGTCATCGCGGGCGAAGACAGCCACATTGTCTGGCACGAAGTCGGCGCTGCGGCGGTGATCGCTGGCGTAAATCTGCGCCCGATTCCCGCTCCCAAAGGCGTACTGACACCGGCGGCGATCAAAGCGCGCATTCGGCCGTCCGGTGATATCCATCTGCCGCGCACCGCGCTGATCTGCGTGGAGAACGCGTACTCCAGCGGCCACGTTGTGGGCCTCGACGCAATGCAGGCCGTGTGGCAGACCGCCCAGGAGGCGGGCCTGCCGGTGCATCTGGACGGTGCCCGCATCTTTAATGCCGCCGCGCATTTGCAAGTGCCAGCGCGTGAAATTGCCCAGTACGCCGACAGCGCCATGTTCTGCCTGAGCAAAGGGCTGGCTGCGCCGATTGGTTCGATGCTGGTAGGCAGCCGCGAATTTATCGAGATCGCCCGCAAAAAAAAGCGCAAATTAATGGGCGGCGGCCTGCGCCAGGTGGGTGTGCTGGCGGCGCCGGGGCTGCTGGCACTCAACGAAATGAGCGCACGGCTGATCGATGACCACCACAACGCGCAATTGCTGGCGCGGCTGGTGGCCGAGATTCCGGGTGTGCTGGTGGATCAACAAGCGCTGGATATCAATATGGTGTTTTTTTCCGCTTTGCGCATGAAGTCGACGGCGCCGCCCTGGTTGAGGCCATGGCTGAACACGGCGTCAAAGCGAATCCGCCCGATGCTGGCTTGATGCGTCTGGTTACGCATTGGCAAGTGGGGGCGGAGCAAGTGCAGCAAGTTGCCGCCGCCTTGCGCAGCGCGCTGGCCCGGCAGTAACCGCGGCTAGGGCGTGACTTCGTCGACGGCGGTGTCTTTGTGATAAAGCCCGCTGCGACGCAGCAGCTTGTGCATCAGCCACGCCGGACCCACCAGCAAATACGCCAGATCAGTCAAAAAACGAGGCTTGCGGCCCTCGATGGCATGGCCGATAAACTGCCCGACCCACGCAATAACAAACACCACCAGCGCAATGACCGCGGCGCGGCGCGCGCCTTGTGCCGTAATCAGCATGTGGCTGAGCGCAATATTGGCGAGTAGCCACGCCAGCATGCTGCTGGCAATGGGCGCTGACAGCGTGCAATAAAAAGCGACGGCCAGAACCACGGCCGTCGCCAATACCGCCAGCGGTGCCAGGGTTAGCCAGGTCACCGCACTCCATAAAATCAACGGCACGCACAACCAATGCAAAGCCACATTGCGCGGGTGCTGATGCACTGCGCTATAGCCATCAAACCACTGTTGCTGTGTGCGCATGCCGTTTTGCTCCCGCGATGATCAGAAGATGAGGGCGGCTTACCAGTTGTCGTCGCTACTGCCGCTATCAAAACCACCCCCGCTGTCGCCGCCACCGCTGTCCCAGTCGCTGCCATTCCCGAAGTCGATCTGGTCATTGCGCAGTTGCTGGTCGGCATCGCTGCCATAAGCGCCAGGCGCGGGGTTGTTCTCGGTGATGTAGGTGTTGTTTTCGACGATGCGCTCGCCGCCGCCGTTATGACGGCTTAGCAGTTCTTCCGCCAACATGCCAGCGGCAAAGCCGCCCACGCCTGCTGCGATACCGGTGCCGAGGCCGCTACCACCCTGATTGACCACGGTGGGGCCGGCGCATATCCACCGCCGTTGCCGGTCGGCCCGTAGCCGTTGGCGCCATAGTTGCCAGCCGGGCCATAGCCGCCTGCCGGATAAACCACCGCAGCCTGGCGCCGACGTCGCACCATCATGAAGATGGCGATGGCAGCAATCACGATCAGCCGATGGCGGCCCAGCTGAGGCCGCTATTTTTTTTCCTGCGGCTCAGCCGGTGCTGTATACGCTTGTGGCGCCGGGGCCGCAGGGGCGTTGACGATGGTGCTTTGCGGCGCGCGGTTGGCCGCGGGCGCGGTCGGCGCTTTTTTTTGCGTCGAGTTCAGCAGCAGCGCTTCAAAATGGCGAAACTTCTGCGGATCGGTAAAGGTGATTTTGGGATCGAGCTGTTTGGCCTGTAACGCTTGCGCCGTTGCGTCTTCAAACTGACCGTTATGCGCCAGGATTTCGGCATAGATGTAATGCGCTTTGGCGCTGCCTGGCTTGGCCGCAACCACTTGCTGCATCAATTGCTGGGCCTGGGTGTAGTTGCCTTGCTGCACCGCGGCCTGCACGTCTTTTTTTTGCGTCGGTAATGCCAACGCCAGCGTGGCCACCGTCGCCATCACCGCAAACAACACACTGTTCATCCAACGCATCGTGTTACCTCCAGGGCGCTGATCGCCCGATGTGCTTGCCTTGTTAACGCCCGCCGTCTGATGTGCTGACGCCATACGCGCCGGCTGTGAACGCCATCGCATACGCCCCTCACGTGGGGGCGTGCGCTGGCGCTTCAAGGCCGCTGTTACCGGCGGC
>BBFD01000202.1 GCA_001313065.1 Silvimonas sp. JCM 19000 | reverse complement strand
CCGCACGGCACGATCTTGATTTTGATCTGGGCTCTGATCCGGTCGCTGCGGCTGAGCCTGCTGCGCTACTGGCGGAAACCCCGGCGCCGTTTGAGCCGGAAATCCAGATTGCACCGCCGTCGCAAGCGCCGATGTTTGATATGCCGCATCTGGAGCCGGTGGCTGAGCCGTTGCGCAAGACAGCATCGCCGCTGATCTGGCGGCCGATCTTGGCAATGATCTCGACTTTGATCTGGACCAGTTCAGCGTGCCGGAAGCCCCGTCTGCACCGTTGGCTGAGCCGACGCTCAATCCCGCCATCGATAGCGATCCGCTGGCTGATCTGAATGCCACGGCTGAGCTGGATCATGATCTGGACTTCGGGCTGGATAGCGGTTTTGAAGCCCACACCGCTAGCCCGCTGGATGAGCCCAGTCCGCAGAGCCCGAGCTTTGAGGCCGAACCCGATTACTCGGCCGATCTGGGTAGTCTGGAAGATACCGATCTGGATCTCGATCTGGACCTGGGCGCGCTGGATATGCCGGAAGAAGTGTCGGCTGCGCCGGCGCCCGCCGAAATTCCGGATGATCTTGGCCTCGACTTCAGCTTTGATCTGAACGAACCCGCCGTTGCCACACCAGCCCCGGCCGTACCGGGTCTGGACACGCTGGATCTGGCATTGACGCCGCCGCCAGCGGGTCAGGATCTGCAAAGCACTGACTTTGCCGGCGATGATCCGGTGCAGACCAAGATTGATCTGGCGCGTGCTTATATCGATATGGGCGACGTGGAAGGTGCGCGTGAAATCCTGCAAGAAGCGCTGGGTGAGGGCAATGCCAATCAACAAACCGAAGCGCGTAGCCTGCTGGATGCGCTGTAAGGCCAAGGCGTAGTGCATCCGGCAAATCGGGTTCTTTGCTGGCTATGGGTGGCGTGTGTGCTGCAGTTGTTGCGGCCCACGCCACTTGTCGTTTGCGCCGTCTTGCTGGTGGTGCTGACCAGCTGGCTGGAGTGGGCGCGCATGGCGCGTATGCTGCGCCGCGTGCGCATACTGTTGCTGGCCATCTTGCTGGTGTACGGCTATTCCACGCCCGGCTTGTATGTGTGGTCGGGCTGGGGCGCGCCAACGCGCGAAGGCTTGTTGGCGGGGGGGCTGCAAAGTCTGCGCTTGCTGGCGGTGCTCAGCGCTTTGCAATGGCTATTGCGCGGCATGGATCGAAATCGCTTGTTTGCCGGCTTGTACGTGCTGGCGGCGCCGCTGCGCGGCTTGGGTGTGGATCGTGAACGCTGGGCCTTGCGCCTGGCGCTGACCATGGACCAGGCCGAAACGCTGCTTGCCGAAAAACAGGACTGGCGCGGCTTATGGCGGCAGTTGGGCGCGCTGGATCAACTGCCCCAAGCCATGGCCACGCAGGTTATTCTGCCGCAAGAGCGGCTCGGCCTCGCGCAGCGCGGCTTGCTGATCGGGCTGCTGTCAGGCATCGTGCTAACCTTCGTTTTTTTTCTTACCGGTTTTCGCATGAGATACGCGCTCGCCATCGAATATGACGGCCGGGCTTTTTGTGGCTGGCAAATCCAGCCCGATCAGCTGACGGTTCAGGGCGCGCTTGAAGACGCCGTTTCGCGCATGGCTGGCCAGGCCGTTCGCGTGCACGCGGCCGGGCGTACCGATACCGGCGTGCACGCCAGCGGCCAGATCGCGCATTTCGACACCGACGTGCAACGCCCGCTGACTGCCTGGGTGCGCGGCGTAAACAGCTTTTTTTGCCCGATGGGGTGGCGGTGCGCTGGGCGCAGGCAGTGCCCGATACGTTTCATGCACGGTTTTGCGCCACCTCGCGCCACTATCGATATCTGCTGTTGAATCATCCGGTGCGCCCGGCCTTGTTGGCGGGGCGGGTGGGCTGGATCCATAACCCGCTGGACCTGGATGCCATGCGCGCCGCGGCGCGCTTGTTGCTCGGTACGCACGATTTCAGCAGCTTTCGCGCCGCCGAATGCCAGGCCAAAACGCCGATCAAGACCATGAAGCGGGTGGAGATCAGTGCCACCGGCACCTTGTTGAATATCGACTTTGAAGCCGACGCCTTTCTGCACCACATGGTGCGTAATTTAATGGGCGCGCTATTGCATATCGGCAAAGGCAACGCAGCGCCGGCATGGATACTCGAGATGATGGCCTTGCGCGACCGTACCGTCGCGCCGCCACCTTCATGCCGGATGGGCTGTATCTGGCTGGGGTAAGCTACCCGGCCGAATTTGGCCTGGCCAGCGAGCCCGATCCGCGTTACGGTCTGATCTGACCGCCCACCGTCTGGACACGCTATGAGCCCACGTTTTCCCCGTATCAAGATTTGCGGCCTGCGCGATGCCGCCACCGTCAAACTGGTGGCGGATGCGGGTGCGATGCCATCGGGTTTGTTTTTTACCCACCCAGTCCGCGCAATGTGGCCGTGGCAGAGGCGCAATCCCTGCTGGCCGCAGCGCCTGCCTTTGTGACGACGGTGGGTTTGTTCGTCAATGCCGACGCCGACTGGCTCACGCAGACCCTGCAGCATTTGCCACTTGATCTGCTGCAGTTTCATGGCGATGAGACGCCCGAATACTGTCGCAGCTTTGGTCGACCGTATATCAAAGCAGTGCGAGTAAAACCGGGCACAAATTTGTTAGAATACGCAGCGCTTTACCATGACGCGCGCGGTTTGCTGGTCGACGCGTTTGTCGAAGGCACCCCCGGTGGTACCGGTGAAGCATTTGATTGGTCACTGATTCCTGCAGATTTGCCCTTGCCGTTGATTTTGTCCGGCGGGCTGCATGCAGGGAATGTGGCAGAGGCCATTGCCGCGGTGCAGCCGTGGGCAGTGGATGTATCCAGCGGCGTCGAAGCCAGCCGCGGGACCAAAGATCACGGCAAGATCGTCGAATTCATCAAGGCAGCGAGAAGCGCATGAACGATTTCCTTCGTTACGACCAACCTGATTTGCAGGGCCATTTTGGCCAGTTCGGCGGCATTTATGTGGCCGAAACCCTGATGCCCGCGCTGGATGAATTGCGCGTCGAATACGAAAAGGCCAAAGCTGATCCGGCTTTCATGGCCGAATACCATCACGAACTCAAACACTATGTCGGTCGCCCGTCGCCGATTTATCACGCCAAACGCTGGTCCGATCTGCTGGGCGGCGCGCAGATTTATCTGAAGCGTGAAGACCTGAACCACACCGGCGCGCACAAAGTAAACAACACCATCGGCCAGGCCTTGCTGGCGCGCCGCATGGGCAAGAAACGCGTGATTGCCGAAACCGGCGCGGGCCAGCACGGCGTGGCCACGGCCACCGTAGCGGCGCGTTACGGTCTGGAATGCGTGGTGTATATGGGCGCCGAAGACGTCAAGCGGCAGTCGCCCAATGTGTTCCGCATGAAACTGCTGGGCGCCACCGTGGTGCCGGTTGAGTCGGGCTCCAAAACGTTGAAAGACGCGATGAACGAAGCGATGCGCGACTGGGTGACCAATGTCGACAGCACCTATTACATTATCGGCACCTGCGCTGGCCCGCATCCGTATCCCAAGCTGGTACGCGATTTCCAGTGCGTGATCGGCGAAGAAGCCAAATTGCAGATGCCGGAGATGATCGGCCGTCAGCCCGATTACGTGGTGGCCTGCGTGGGCGGTGGTTCCAACGCCATTGGCATCTTCCATCCGTATGTGCCGGTTGAAGGCGTACGTTTGATTGGTGTGGAAGCGGGTGGGGATGGCGTCGAAACCGGTCGCCACGCCGCGCCGCTGACCGCCAATGTCGGTACCGGCGTGCTGCACGGCAACCGCATGTACCTGATGCAGGATGAAGACGGCCAGGTGGCGGACACGCACTCGGTGTCGGCGGGCCTCGATTATCCGGGCGTCGGCCCCGAGCATTGCTACCTCAAAGACATCCATCGCGCCGAATATGTGGCGGTCACCGACAGCGAAGCGATTGCGGCATTCCACGATCTGAGTCGTTTTGAAGGTATCATCCCGGCGCTGGAATCCAGCCATGCGCTGGCGCATGCCGCCAAACTGGCGAAAACGCTGCCGAAAGACCAGGTGATTCTGGTTAATCTGTCCGGCCGTGGCGACAAAGATATCCCGACCATGGCGCGCCTGGCTGGCATCGAACTGTAAGCACTCGCGATCGTTAATCCGCTGCGCGCCACGTCGTCCATTGCGATGACTGGCGCGTTTCTACCCTCAGACTAAAAGACGGAAGATTATGTCCCGCATCCAGAACACGCTCGCCGCACTGGCGCAACAAGGCCGGCAAGCGCTGATCCCGTACATTACCGCAGGCGATCCGCGCCCCGGCATTACGGTAGAACTTATGCACGCGCTGGTGGATGGCGGTGCCGATGTGATCGAACTGGGTGTGCCGTTTTCTGATCCGATGGCCGATGGCCCGGTCATCCAGCGCGCCAACGAACGCGCGCTGGCGCACAAGACCAGCCTGCGCCACGTGGTGCAGATGGTGGCCGAATTCCGCAAGACCAACGCCGCTACCCCGGTGGTGCTGATGGGTTATGCCAACCCGGTGGAGCGTTGGGGTTATCAGGACTTTGCCGCCACCGCGCATGCCGCAGGCATTGATGGTTTGCTGGTGGTAGATATGCCGCCCGAAGAAGCCGAGCCGCTGGCCAATGTGTTGAAGGCCAACCGCATCGACCCGATTTTCCTGATGGCGCCGACCACGCCGGTGTCGCGCCTGCAGGCCATCGATCGCCTGGCCAGTGGCTATGGCTATTATGTTTCTCTGAAAGGTGTGACCGGCGCGTCGCATCTTGATCTTTCGAACGTGGCCGAAAAGCTGGCGGTGATTAAACAACACCTCAGCATTCCGGTCGGCGTGGGCTTTGGTATCCGTGATGCCGACACCGCCCGCAGCGTTGCGCAAATTGCCGACGCCGTGGTGATCGGGTCGCGTCTGGTGCAAGAAGTGGAAGCTGGCGAAGAAGGCCTGGCAGAACGCCTGACCACCTTCCTCAAAGGCGTCCGTGCGGCCATGGATACGGCTCGCGCATAAGGAGTATTAACAAATGAGTTGGCTGCAAAAACTACTTCCCCCCAAGATCAACAAAACCCGCGAACCGGGCGCGCGCTCGGCAGTGCCGGAAGGCTTGTGGCATAAGTGCCAGGCCTGCGGCGCAGTGCTGTATCGCACTGATCTGGAGAAGAACCTCGACGTTTGCCCGAAGTGCAATTTCCATAACCGCATCAATGCACGGCGTCGTCTCGACATCCTGCTGGACGCGGAAGGTCGCTTCGAGATTGGCGCTGAAGTGCAGCCGGTCGACATTCTCAAGTTCAAAGCCACCAAGCGCTACGCCGATCAACTGGTCAGCAGCAAGGCGGCCAGCGGCGAAGACGACGCCATGGTGGTGATGCAAGGCTCGATCCTGAACGTGCCGGTGGTCGTGGCCGTGTTTGAGTACAACTTCATTACCGGCTCGATGGGCTCGGTGGTGGGTGAACGTTTTGTGCGTGGTGTTAAAGCCGCGATTGAAAACAATGTGCCGTTCATGTGTGTGGCCGCTTCGGGCGGCGCGCGCATGCAGGAAGGTCTGACCTCGCTGATGCAGATGGCCAAGACCAGCGCCGCGCTGACGCGCCTGACCCAGGCCGGGCTGCCGTTTATTAGTCTGCTGACCGATCCCACCATGGGCGGTGTATCGGCCTCGTTTGCCTTTCTGGGCGACGTGGTATTGGCCGAGCCGGGCGCCTGATCGGCTTTGCCGGCCCGCGCGTGATCGAACAAACCGTGCGCGAAACCCTGCCGGAAGGCTTTCAGCGTTCCGAATTCCTGCTGGAAAAAAAGGCGCCATCGACCAGATCGTCGACCGTCGCGAACAGCGGCAGAAGATTGCTGATCTGATTACGCTGCTGACCCGGCAACCAGCTGTTGCTACGGCGAACTGATGAGCCGGTTCGATGCGGCCACGCTGGCCGAATGGCTCAGCCATCTGGAAAGTCTGCACAGCCGTGAAATCGATATGGGCCTGGCCCGCGTGTCGCAAGTGCGCGATGCGCTGGGCCTGCAGCCTGCTTTTCCGGTGCTCACGGTCGGCGGCACCAATGGCAAAGGCTCGGTCTGCGCGATGATGTCGAGCATGTTGCGCGCCGCCGGCTACAAGGTGGGCACGTTTACCTCGCCGCATCTGCTGCATTACAACGAGCGCGTGCGCATCAATATGGAGCCGGCCAGCGACGCGCAGTTGCTGGCCAGCTTCCGTGCCATTGAAGCCGCACGCGGCGAAACCACGCTGACGTATTTTGAATTTGGCACGCTGGCGGCCATGCACCAGTTCATCGCCGACAAGGTGGATGTGGCGGTAATGGAAGTGGGGCTGGGCGGGCGGCTGGATTCGGTCAATACCTTTGATGCCGATGTCGCCGGCGTAGTCAGTATTGATCTCGATCATCAAGCATATCTGGGCGACAACCGCGAAAGCATCGGCGCCGAGAAGGCCGGTATCTTCCGCGCCAACAAGCCTGCGCTGTGCGCTGATCCTGTGCCGCCGCAATCGATTGTGGATGGCGCTGCCCGCGTGGGCGCGCCGTTGCAACTGATCGGGCGCGACTTTGGTTACGCGCAAGAAGGCGAGGGCAATCAATGGATGTGCTGGACGCCGCATGGCAAACGCCATGCGCTGCCCATGCCCGCCTTGCGTGGCCCGTATCAACTGGGCAATGCCAGCATCGCCATCGCCATGCTTGATGCGGTGCGCGATCGTTTGCCGCTGGGCATCGGCGATATCAAACGCGGTCTGCTTGAAGTGGAATGGCCCGCCCGGTGTCAGGTGTTGCCGGGGCGTCCGCAGACCGTGCTTGATGTCGCCCATAATCCGCACGCCGCGCGCGCCTTGCGGACCGCACTCGATCAGATGGGCTTTGCCGCACGCACCCACGCCGTGTTTGGTGCGATGGCCGACAAGGACATCGCAGGCGTGGTCAGCGCGCTGGCTGACCGTATCGATCGCTGGTATCTGGCCAGCCCGGATTTGCCACGCGCCGCCAGCGTGGAACAACTCGCCTCTATCGTATCCAGCGTCGCGCCGCAAGCGCCGCAAGCCGGTTTTGCATCGGTGTCTGCGGCGTGGCAAGCAGCCTGTGAGCAGGCTGCGGAAGCTGATAGAATCCTGGTCTTTGGATCTTTCTACACCGTCGCCGAAGTGATGAACGCCCAGCATGGCTCGAGATAACGTTCCAGAAGAACTGCAATACCTGCGCAAGCGGGCGCGTCGCCGCCTGGTTGGCGCTATCGCCCTGGTTGTTTTTTCCCTTACCGTTCTCTGGACCGTACTGGATTCCCAACCCCCGACCAATCTGGTGTCGCAACACGCGGTGGAAATCATCGCCAGCGCGCCCAGCTCGGGCGTGGCGTCGCAGGTGGTCATCGCAAACGATGGCGCTGATACCAGCATGGATGCCAGTGGCGCCGCGATCGCGCCGCAGCCTGCATTGGTGCCCGCT
>BBFD01000201.1 GCA_001313065.1 Silvimonas sp. JCM 19000 | reverse complement strand
CGCTCGCCTTGCGCAGCGCCGGCTTGCCCGCTCTGCCTGGCTTGCCGCAATTGGGCCTGGCACTGCATCGGCATCAAGCCAATCCCGCGCCAGCCGTGCAGCGCCTGCGCGACATCGTGCTACAGACGCTGGCACGCCAGCCCAGCCCATATCTGGCCAGCGCTTGAGTTACTGAATGCCTGCGCTCGCCGGATCGACATTGATGCGCGTCAGCACGGTGCCGCCTTTGCCAAACACCAGGCTGCCTTCGTTGCGATAGAAGGTTTCTTCGCTGATGACGGCCACTTCGGTCGGACTGCTCGCGGCCTTGCCCAAGGGGGCGCGCGTGCTGCGGACGTCGCCTGGCAGGCCGATCAAGGCTTCGACCTGGCGGCGGTTCATGCCTGGCTTGAGGCGCGCAAACAAACTGCCAGCGGCGGGGCGCGCGGCGGCGACTTTGCTGGCTTTGCTGCTTTTGGCTTTGCGGCGGGGCTTTTCTGCCGGGGCGGACGGCACGGGCGTGTAAGTGGGCGTGCGATTGGCTAAAACAATCGGCCACCCATGGCGATTTCGGGGCCGGGCGGTGGTCGATGGCGCAGGCGCCAAGCAAGGTGCAGATCAGCAGGGCAGGCAGGCAAAGGCAGCGCATGCGATGCTCCTTTTTTTAATTCTCGAGATTTTTTACTGGATGCGTGCCACGCCAGCTGCAAGAAAAAAAACAGCGCGGACCAGCGGCCAATAAATATAAGCGGAAATTAATATTCGGAAGATCGCGCTTGTCTTGCCCGGTCAGCCGCTGGTCGCTGGCGCGCTTGACCAATCAGACGGCAAAAGCCGCCGCAGGTAAGGCTGACGGCGGCGGCGCGCGCTGCGCGGTTGCACCTTGCGCTGCAACATTTATAATCGGACGCGTCTGATCGTTAGCACGCTTAGGCAATACAAAATGGAAATTTCCAACCCCGCCAGTGCGGGGTTTTTTTTATACCTGCGTGGGCTGGATTTGTTGATAAACCCATTCCAGCAATTGATCCGGCGTATCGCCCAGAAAACGGGCGCGCTCGGTCACTTTAAGCAGAATCTCGCGGCGCACCGCCTGGCGTTGAATACGGCGCGTAATGGCATCGACCGGTGCAGCGGCATCGGCCTGGGGCGCACCATTTCTTTTCTCGCGTTCGGCGGGGGTCAGAAACAATACGGACGGGTGATCAGTAGGCAATACGCCTTCGGGTAATGCGGGATAAATCATGGAATCCAGATCTCTCGAATAACGTGCGTCAGCGCCGCTGTGTGCGGCCTGTAATCCGGCACCATTGGTAAAGAGAAGTTCCTCTTTGTTGCTGCGAGATTGCAGCGGGCTGCAATGATTTCAAGCAAACCCGACCAATATCCCGATCAATACACCTTAGGCGACGGGGTAAATGCGAAAACGCTGATAAGGCATGGCGCCAGATCTATTCCGCATTTCTGTGAAGATAAGCAAAAAACGGCTATTCCGCGATTAATTTTATTGCGCGTGAATTGCAAAGAACGATTAACGGCGCACTGGAATGCCGTTTATCGTCAAAGGGATGCGCCGGCAACAATACCACTTGTAAGTGCTGCCGCTGGCAAATTGTTGCCAGGCGCTGTGGATAGGGCAAGCGCACGCGGGCATCCGCTGCTTGCTGCCACAGCGCAACGCAGCATCCGGCCCGGCTCGGGCAATACCAGTATTAACAACCGCACCGCCTGGCACCGATATTCGGTGCCCGCCGCTCAGACATAGGTGTCGATCAGATTGGCGTTGCTGGTTGAGGTGGTGATGCTGGTGGTGGTCGTGGTATTGCCACTGGTGGTGCTGGTCGAGGTGGTTACCGAGCTGCTCTTGGCCGCCGCATCTTGCTGCTGCAACGCGGCGATCTGCTGCTGGATCGCTTCGATCTGTTGCTCGATCAGCCGCGTTTGCGCTTCCACGGTGTCCTGATCGGCGCCGCTGCTGTTTTGCGTAATCTTGCTCAGCGATTTTTTTCCAACGCGGCCAGTTGCCGCTCCAGCGCGGCTTCTTGCGTGGCGTTTTTTTTGCTGCCGGACGAGGCGGATGACACAAGCGAGCCTAGGCTGAAATTGCTGGACGACACTGCGCTAACCATGATGAACCCTCCGGAACGCCCACCGTGGGCGAACTTCTGCACTGCACATTAAACCGGTGCCATGTATCGCGCGTTTGTCGGTTTGGCGCATAAATGTATCGGCCAGGTATCAATTGATGTAAGGGTTGTTGGCAGGTTGACGCTATCCAGTGCGCGGGCCACGCTGCCGCCGATCCCATTCTGATAACGGCGCGCGCATGGCTATCAGCGTTTTCGATTTGTTCAAGATCGGCATCGGCCCTCCAGTTCACACACCGTGGGGCCCATGCGCGCCGCCCGACAATTTGCGCAGCGTCTGCAACGCGACGGCGTGCTGGGGCAGGTGGCGCGGCTGCGGGCCGAGTTGTTTGGTTCGCTCGGTGCTACCGGCAAGGGCCACGGCTCGGATGTGGCGGTGTTGTTGGGCCTGCTCGGCCATGCACCCGACCAGATTGATCCCGATCATGTGCCGGGGCTGATCGAGCAAATCCGTGCGCAACGCCGGCTCAGCCTGCTTGGGCTGCAGCCGCTGCCGTTTGATGAAGCCAGCGATCTGATTCTGCACAAGCGTAAATCCTTGCCCTATCACCCGAACGGCATGATTTTTTTATGCGCTGGCGGCCGATGGCGCGGTGCTCGCGCAACGTGCCTTCTATTCCGTCGGTGGTGGCTTTGTGGTGGATGAGGCCGCCGTGGCCGCCGGTTCAGTCCGCCCGGTGCCACCAGCTTGCGCCATGCCTTCAAAAGCGCCGCCGAGTTGCTGGCGCTGTGCCAGCAATACGGTTTGAGCATTAGCGAAATCATGTTGCAGAACGAACTGGCCTGGCGCGACGAGGCTGCTGTCCACACGCAATTGCTGGAAATCTGGCGCGTGATGCAGGCCTGCGTGGTGCGCGGCTGTGAGCGCGACGGTATTTTGCCTGGCGGCATGAAAGTGCGGCGGCGTGCGCCTGATTTGTATCGCCAGTTGCTGGCCCGACCCGAGGCCGCGCTGAGCGATCCGCTCACCGTGCTGGACTGGGTCAATCTGTACGCGCTGGCGGTTAATGAAGAAAACGCCGCCGGTGGCCGTGTGGTTACGGCACCCACCAATGGCGCGGCCGGCATCATCCCTGCGGTGATGCATTACTACGCCCGCTTTGTGCCGGCGCCAACGAGGCTGGCATCGTGCGCTTCATGCTGACGGCGGGCGCCATCGGCATCCTGTTCAAGCTTAACGCGTCGATTTCTGGTGCCGAGGTGGGCTGCCAGGCGAAGTGGGTTCGGCCTGTTCGATGGCGGCGGGGGCTCTGACCGAGGTCATGGGCGGTACGCCGCAGCAAGTGGAAAACGCCGCCGAAATCGCAATGGAACATAACCTCGGCCTGACCTGTGATCCGGTGGGTGGCCTGGTGCAGGTGCCGTGCATCGAGCGCAATGCCATGGCCGCCATCAAGGCGATCAATGCCGCGCGCATGGCCTTGCGCGGTGACGGCAGCCATTTTGTTTCGCTCGATCGCGTGATCAAAACCATGCGCGACACCGGTCGCGACATGCATAGCAAATACAAAGAAACCGCGCGCGGCGGTCTGGCGATCAATGTGGTGGAAGTGCCGGTAAATATCGTCGAGTGCTGAGCGCGCTTATGGTTGCGCCAACAAAGCCTGCGCGCGCGCCACAAACTGGCTGGATAGCGCCTCCAGCCGCGGCGATTGCACCTGCCACGCATGCCAGAACAACGCCACCTCAGCCGTGTGCGCGGGTGCTAAATCGACCAGGCTACCCGCATCCAGTGCGGGGCCGATCAGGCGTTGCGGCAGCATGCCGTAGCTATGCCCGCCGCGATGGCGCTGCGTTGCGGCTCGGTGCTGGCACGTAATGACAGGGATAGCTGCGTGGCGGCAGGCCCAGATGTTTTTTTTGAGAAACGCCGCCTGTAATTCATCTTTATGCGTTTGTGCCACCACCGGCGCCACGCGGGCGGCATTGCGGTTCAGGCCGTCGGCAAACCATTGCGCGGCAAAGGCGGGCGTGGCCACCAGCCGATACTGCATGCTGCCCAGCGCTGCGGCAAAACAGCCTTTCATGGCTTTGGCTTGCGTGCTGACGCAGCCGATGGCCATGCCCGATTCCAGCACTTCATAGGTATGTTCCTGATCGTCGACGATCAGATCGAGCAAGATGCGATGCTGGCTGGCCAATTGCCCCAGCGCTGGCATAAACCAGGTGGCCAGGCTATCGGCGTTGACCGCCACGCTGATCGACAACGGCGCCTGCCCGGCTGATTGAGTTCATCGTCCAGATCGTGCTGCAGCAAAGCCACGCGGCGCAGATATTGCAGCAGGCGTTGTCCGGTCTGCGTGGCCCGCACCGGCCGGGTGCGCAGCAACAAGGCGCTGCCGATGCGGATTTCCAGCGCCCGTACGCGCTGTGACACGGCCGACGGCGTTAAAAAACAAGGCCTGCGCGGCTTGCTCAAAGCTGCCGCTTTCCACCACGGCGCGCAATGCATCGGTTTGTTTGGGATCGAGATTCATGACGCTCAAGACGGCCCGTTCAAAAGCGGAACAGATCAAACACGCGCCCGCGCTCGCGCGGCACCGTTGATCGACTATGCTGTACGCATACTTATAACCCAGATTCTGTAATGGCTCATCCGCATACCGATTTAATCCGCCAGTTCTATCTGGCTTTTCAACAACGCGACGCACGCAGCATGGCCGCCTGTTACAACCGGGACGCGGTATTTAGCGATCCGGCGTTTGGCACTTTGCATGGCGACGAAATCGCAGCCATGTGGCAAATGCTGACCACGCGCGCTGAAGACTTTTCTTTAACCTTTGGCGAAATCGACGCCGACGAACACGGTGCTCAGGTCGATTGGGTGGCGGTTTACCGCTTTAGTCAGACGGGACGGCGCGTGGTCAATCGCGTGCACGCGCGTTTCAGCTTTGCCGACGGCCGCATTGCCACGCATGAAGACCGCTTTGATCTGTATCGCTGGGCGCGCCAGGCGCTGGGCGTTAAAGGCTTGCTGCTGGGCTGGCTGCCGCCGGTGCAAGCGGCCATACGCCAGCAGGCGCGTACCTCGCTGGCACGTTACCGCGAAAAAACAACAGGCGAATGCGGGCGGGTGAGGGCGCTGTTGTGGTGCGGCTGCTGCGCACAAATGGCGCACGGGGGATTCTCAATTTGTCATTGATCAGTCATATTGCTGACCAGCCGTTACGGCAATAACGCTCACAGAAAGCTGCAAGCAAACTCAGGGGAAATGGTCATGACGTTAAAACAAAAGGCGTGGAGCTTACAGTGCTGGTGCTGGTGTTCTTGCTAGGCACCATGCTGGTGGGCCTGTACGTGCTGCGTACGGCCAGCAATACCGATAACCATGCGCGCATTACCCAACTGGTCAAAACCACTTACAACACCATCGTGCAGCTGGAAAATGTGGCCGCCAGCGGCAAGATGAGCGAGGCCGATGCCAAGGCGGTCGCTACGCAGATCTTGCGCGAAAACAAATACCACGACTCGGAATACGTTTATGTCACCGACGACAAACTGGTGTTTGTGGCCACGCCGCTCGATCCGCAATTGCATGGCACCAGTTTTAATGACTTCAAGGATTCCAAAGGCAATAGCGTAGGCGCGATTGCTGCGGCGGCGCTGGATAAATCTGGCGGTGCGCTGACTGAGTACTGGTGGGATTCCAAACGCGACGGCAAGGTGGTCGACCTGTTGTCGGTGGCGGTACGCACGCCAAATGGGGTTGGGTGGTGGGGAGCGGCATCAGCTTTGCCGAAGCCGATGCCCGCTTCTGGAGCAATGCGCGCTGGCAGGTGATCGTGTGTCTGATTCTGGCCGCCATTATCGGCGCAGTGCTGATCTATGCCGTACGCCAGCTGGTGCTGACCTTGGGCGGTGAACCGGATCAGGTGGTCAAGCTGGTCACGCGCGTGGCTTCGGGTGACCTGGTGCAGAGCGGCAACAGCGGTCGGGCGCGGCCGGGTAGCATACTGGGCGAAGTTGAACGCATGCAGACCACGCTGGGCAGCGTAATGAGCGAGATCGCCCGTGATGCGCGCCAGCTGGAGCAAAACGCGTCGCAAATCGCCACCTCGAGCCGCGAGATTTCGGTTGCCGCCGGGCGTCAGACGGATTCGACCTCGACCATGGCTGCGGCAATGCAAGAGCTGACCGTCAGCATCAACCATATTTCCGACAACACCGGCGATGCCGAGCAGACCTCGCGCATGGCCACCGAACTGGCGGGCGAAGGCGTCGGCCAGGTCAATCTGGCTTCGTCCGCATGGGGCATATCGCGGGCAGCGTGTCACGCGCCTCGGGCCAGATCCGTGATCTGGATGCCAAAGCGCGCGAGATTTCCAGTATCGCCGCCGTCATCAAAGAGATTGCCGGGCAAACCAATTTGCTGGCGCTGAACGCGGCCATCGAAGCGGCCCGCGCGGGCGAGCAAGGCCGTGGCTTTGCGGTGGTGGCCGATGAAGTGCGCAAACTGGCTGAGCGCACCAGCAGTGCCACGGTGGATATCGAGAAGATGCTGACCGCCGTGCAATCCGAAACCGATTCGGTGGTCACCGTGATGGATGAGGCGCTGCCGCAAGTGCAGCATGGCGTTGAAATGGCGCAGCACGTGGCCGAATCGCTGCAACGCATTCATGCTGGCGCCGAAGCCACGCTGGCACGCCTGAACGAAATGGCCACCGCCACGCGTGAACAAAGCGAGGCCAGCAACAGCATCGCGGGCCGCGTCGAAGAAATTTCGCAAATGGTGGAAGAAACCACCGCTTCGATCCATCGTGCTACCGATACGGCGGGCGAGATCGAGTTGGTGGCGCAACGTCTTAACCAGATGGTGGGCAAGTTCCGCCTGTAAATGCGCTGGGATGAACACGGCAAGCACAAAGGCGCTGCACAGCGCCTTTGTTGCATTCAACCGTTGTTGCGGCTTTGAAACCAGTCGATAAACACGCGCAATTTGCGCGGCATTTGTGCGCGATGCGGGTAGTACAGATAAAAGCCGGGGAAGGGCGCGCACCAGCTTTCCAGCACCCGTTCCAACGTGCCGGCGGCCACGTCGCTGGCGATCAGGTCTTCGGTGATATGCAGCAGGCCCAGTCCACGGCGGGCGGCATCGACCATATCGTAGATATCGTTGTAAACCAGGCGGCCAGCCAGCTCGATTTCAAATTCGCGGCCGTCGCGGCTGAATTCCCAGGCGTATAAACGGCCGCTGCTGACAAAGCGGTAATGCAGGCAGTCATGGTGCTGCAGATCCTCGGGCGTCTGCGGACGGCCGTAGCGCGCCAGGTAATCCGGCGTGCCCGCCACCGCAATCCGCCGTGGCCCGCCCAGGCGCGCCGCCACCATGCCCCGCGCCACGCTTTCGCCAA
>BBFD01000200.1 GCA_001313065.1 Silvimonas sp. JCM 19000 | reverse complement strand
CACTCGGGCCTCCGAGCGCACCGCCGCCAGCGGCGCATGCAGCTCATGTCTGGCGCGCCTCACGGCAGTTCCTCGATCACCGCTTTGCCCGCATCCCGCGATACCGTGCTGATCACCAGTTCCACCGCCCGCCACGTGCCATACGATTCGCCCGAAGCCAGCACATTGGCGTTGGCATCCATCAAGACAAAATACGGTAAGCCGTAATCATCGGTACGGCGCACATAACGCGTCATGCGCAAGGCACTGGCGCGTACTGCATCGATGGCGGCCAGCGCATCGGCCCGACTGGCGCAGGGTTCGCTGGTCAACAGCGTTTTGCCTTTACGGTTTTCCAGGCGAAACAGAAAGTGGCCTTCGGGGCAGCGCTTGAGAATAAAGCGGGTCAACATCAGCAACATCCGGACAGGGGAAAGAAGCCGCCAATCTGCCGCCCAGGCATCCATCGGGACTATCCGGATCAGCGCCGCGCTTGATCCAGATCATGCGGTAAAACTCACCTGCAAAAAAAGCGACAGCCCGCCACTGTGCTGCTCTTGATGAACTGCAGGCATAAGCATGCTGTGCGTGTCAGCCAGGCTGCGCTCGTCCAGCGCTTTGGCGTGGCCGCGGCAGCCCCTGTATAGTTCTGCCCCTTGATGCCCCACCGGATTGATTTATATGAGCTTGCTGCCCCATCAACTTGAATTGCTTGCCCCCGCCAGGACGGTAGAAATTGGCCGCGAGGCAATTCTGCATGGGGCGGATGCCGTGTATATCGGTGGCCCGTCGTTTGGCGCGCGCCACAACGCCAGCAACGAAGTCAGCGAAATTGCCGAGCTGGTGCGCTTTGCCCATCGCTATCGTTCGCGCATTTTTTGTCACGCTCAACACCATCCTGCACGACAGCGAACTGGAACCCGCGCGCAAACTGATCCGCCAGCTGTATGACGCTGGCGTGGATGCGATGATTGTGCAGGATATGGGTATCCTCGAACTCGATCTGCCGCCGATGCAGATGCACGCGTCCACCCAATGCGATATCCGCACGCCAGAAAAAAGCACGCTTTCTGGCCGATAGCGGCTTTTCGCAAATTGTATTGGCGCGCGAGCTGACGCTGGACAAGATCCGCAAGGTGCGCGATGCCGTGCCTGCCGACACCACCATCGAATTCTTTATCCATGGCGCGCTGTGCGTGGCGTATTCCGGCCAGTGTTTTATCAGCCATGCCGATACCGGCCGCAGCGCCAATCGTGGCGATTGCTCGCAAGCCTGTCGCTTGCCGTACACGCTGACCGACACCTCGGGCGGCGTGGTGGCCTTCGACAAGCATTTGTTATCGATGAAAGACAACGACCAGAGCGCCAATCTGGAAGCGCTGATCGATGCCGGGGTGCGTTCCTTCAAGATTGAGGCCGCTACAAGGATATGGGTTACGTCAAAAAACATTACCGCGCATTATCGCGTGTTGCTGGACGAAATCCTGACCCGCCGCCCCGAACTGGCGCGCGCCTCCAGCGGCCAGACCGAAGTGTTTTTTTACGCCCGATGTCGACAAGAACTTCCATCGCGGCCACACCGATTACTTTGTAAATGGCCGCCTGCCCGACATTGGCGCGTTTGAATCGCCCAAATATGTGGGCGTGGAAATCGGCACCGTCACGCGCCTCGGCCCGACGTGGTTTGAACTCGACAGCGCCGCGCCCCTCGCCAATGGCGACGGCCTTAACTATATGAAGAAGCGCGAAGTGGTCGGCCTGCAAGCCAACACGGTGGAGAAAATTGGCACCGGCGCGCGCGGCGATCTGTGGCGCGTGTCGCCCAATGAGCCGATGCAGGCGCTGGAAGGCCTCAAGCCCGGCGTCACCGTACACCGCAACCGTGATCACAATTGGGAACTGGCGCTGACGCGCAAATCGTCTGAACGCAAGGTCGATGTCTGGCTGCAGCTGCGCGACGAAGCAGCGGCCTGGCGCTGACGCTGACTGACGAAGACGGCTGTAGCGCCACCGCGCATGCGGCGCTGGAACTGCAACCGGCGCAGAACGTCGAGAAAGCGCAAGCCACGCTGCACGACAACCTGGCCAAGCTGGGCAACACCATGTTCAACGCGGTGCATATCGATATCCAGACCGCGCAAACCTGGTTTGTGCCCGCCGGCGCGATCAATGCCTTACGCCGTGATGCGGTCGAATTACTGGAAACCGCCCGCCTGAAAGCGTGGCAGCGCTTGCCGCGCAAGGCCGAAGTGACGCCGCCGGCGCCATACCCGGAAACGTCTTTGTCCTACCTGGCCAACGTCTACAACCAGGCCGCGCGCGACTTTTACACGCGCCATGGTGTGCAACTGATCGCCGCCGCGTACGAGGCACACGAAGAGCCGGGCGAAGTGTCGTTGATGATCACCAAGCATTGCCTGCGCTTTTCCTACAATCTGTGCCCCAAGCAGGCCAAGGGCGTTAAAGGCGTACAGGGCCAGGTGAAGGCCGAGCCGATGACGCTGAAAACCGGCAACGAAACCTACACGCTACGTTTTGATTGCAAACCCTGTGAGATGCATGTGGTGGGCGCGATGAAACCGCATATCTTTGATGCGCCGCCTCCGACCACCGCGGCCTCGCTGCAAACCATCCAGTTTTACGCCAAGCGTCCGGCATAAGGCCGGGCCGCTGCGCTGCGGTCGTGATGGCCATCACGATCGCGCCGCCCACCGGCGCTGCCGCCACCACCTCTGTCCGAAAATTCTCAACTTGCTGCCAAACCCGCCCTGCCAAACCGCGCGGGTGCTGGCACAATAGCGGGCTACCCTTTCGAGCCAGCTTCGGCTCTTACAACCGTTATGAGGATGTCATGGATCAAGCCCAGCCGCTGTTGCCTGCCGGTGATCTCACCGCTCTGGACAACGAAGCCCTGAAGCAATTTCACGCCACCGTGCGCGCACGCTATGACGCGTTCAAGGCGCGTGGTCTGAAGCTGGACTCGACTCGTGGCAAGCCGTCCGCGCAACAGCTGGATCTGTCCAACGCGCTGCTGGGCCAGACCGATGAAGAAGCGGCCAAAGGCGGCGGCGATCTGCGTAACTATGGCGGCGGTGTGGCTGGCCTGCCCGAAGCGCGCGCGCTGTTTGCACACATGCTGGGCGCACCGGCCGAGCAAGTGATCGTGGCGGGTAATGCTTCGCTGGAACTGATGCACGACACCATCGTGTACGCACTGCTCAAAGGCGTGCCCGGCGGCAATGCGCCGTGGTCGGCCGCCCCGGTGACGTTCTTGTGCCCCGCGCCTGGTTACGATCGCCACTTTGCCATCTGCGAACAATTCGGCATCAAGATGATTGCCGTACCGCTGACCGGCAAGGGTCCGGATATGGACGTGGTAGAAAAAACTGGTGGCAGAAGACGCCAGCATCAAAGGCATGTGGTGCGTACCCAAATACAGCAACCCCACTGGCGAAACCTATTCCGACGAAACGGTGGAACGGCTGGCACGCATGAAAACGGCCGCGCCTGATTTCCGCCTGTTCTGGGACAACGCCTACGGGGTGCATCATCTGACCGACACCCCGCATGAAGTCGCCAATATTCTGGATGCCTGCGCCGCTGCCGGTAATCCGGATCGCGCTTTTGTGTATGCGTCGACCAGCAAGATCACCTTTGCCGGTGCGGGCCTGGCGCTGTTTGGTTCGTCCAAAGCCAACGTGGCGTGGATGAGCAAAAAACATGAGCTTCCGCTCGATTGGTCCGGACAAGCCCAACCAGTTGCGTCATGTGCAATTCATCCAGAATGTTGCTGGCCTGACCAATCTGATGAAGGGCCACGCCGCGCTGATCAATCCGAAAATGAACGCCGTGCTGGATGTGTTCGAGAACCTGCTGGCCGGCCGTGGCGTTGCCAGCTGGACCAAACCGGAAGGCGGCTACTTTATCAGCCTGGACGTGCGTGACGGCAGCGCCAAACGCGTGGTGCAACTGGCCGAAGAAGCAGGCGTGGCCATGGTGCCGGCTGGCAATACCTTCCCCAATGGCAACGATCCGCGCAACGCCAATATCCGCGTAGCGCCGACTTTCCCGCCGCTGGATTCGGTCAAGCTGGCCGCTGAAGGCATTGCGCTGGCAACACTGGTTGGCGTCAGCGAAGCACTGCTGGCAGACCGCGCTTAAGCCATTACGGCCCGGCGGCAGCTGGATATAAAAAATCGCGCAACCCTGGCAAGGGTGGCGCGATTTTTTTTGCCCAGCGTACTGGCTGCGGGTCTATTCCAGCATGCGGTTGGTTACGCCAAACGGAATATGCACGCTCGGCACCACACTGGCTGATTTCTGCAAATGCCCGCTCTGGTCATCAAAAAAAAGATATGCGGACGCAGCACCGCCAGCACTTTGCGCTTTTCGATGCCGCCCAGAAAAAAACGCATCGTTCACCATCACGCCCCAGCTCTTGAGCGTGTTGAGCGCGCGTTCATGCGACGGGGCATTGCGTGCGGTGACCACTGAGACGCGCAAGCGGTTCTGATAACTCGGGTCTTCCAGCCGATGCTGGATTTCCACCGCCTGTATCCGCGCCACTCGCATCAAAAAAGTCCTGCAAGGGGCCGGGATTATGCGGCGTGAGCAAATTACGCGTTTCGTGCTCATGAAACCGCGCCAGGCTGGCGGTGGATTGCATCACGCTTTCGGATTCGTCATCGACCAGTACGCCGTCAAAATCGAAAGCAATACGCAGCTCGGCATCATCCTCATCGTCGACCAGGGTAGAGGCCATGACATAACCGGCCGGATAACCGCGCTGTATGGCTTTGCGCACATCGTCCTGATTGGCCGACAAGAACAGCGAGATTTCCAGCGCCGGTATGTATTCGTACGGCGCGCGGCCCTGCATGAAGATGGCGCGGGTAATGCCCAGCCTGTGCGCTTCGATTGATTTCATCACACGCAAACCGGTGTCCGGGTCGTTATGCGACAGCAGCACCACCTCAACCAACGGGTCTTCCGGATCGTTGCGCAGGTCATTCAGCGACAACAAACGCCGCACAAACGAAAACGCCACGCCGGGGCGCAGCGTGTCGTTGAGGTGGTCTTCCTGATACTTGCGATAGGCGGCCTCGCCTTCGGCCCGGAACACAGCGTCCGACTCAGCCAGGTCAAACATGGCGCTGGAAGCCACGCCGATGACCAGACGATTTTCAAGCGTATACGGCATACAACAATCCCGAGGGTGGGCGATGCGCGATGATAGCGCTTAGGCCGTCAGCGTGCGCGCAGCCAGCCAGCGCGGGCCGAACACATTGATCAGCAAGCCCAGCATCACCACCGCGCCACCCAGCCATTGCAGCGCGGACAAACGCTCGTCCAGCAGCAGCGACGCGCTGATCAAGCCCACTACCGGCACCAGCAAAGTGAGTGGTGCGATGCGGCCGACCGGATGTTTGCCCAGCAAGCGGCCCCACAACATATAGCCGACGCCGGTGGCGAAATAAGCCAGATAAGACACCGCCAGAAAACTGTTCAGGCTGAAATGCGCCAGCGCAGCGCTGATGCGGGCCGGACCTTCGAGCAGATAAGACAGCGCAAAAAAACGGCAGCGGCGGCACCAGTCCTCCCCACACCACCAGGCTCAACGGATTAACCGCGCCGATCTTTTTGATGGTGAGGTTGCCGGTGGCCCAACAGAGCGCCCCACACAAGGTCAGCCCGAAACCCGCCAGAGAGAACGAGCCGGTGGTCGCGCCGCTGCCGATCAGCGCCAGGCCGCAAGCCGATACCAGCATGCCGGTCAGGTGATGCCAGCGGATGGCTCATGCATAAAAAAATCGCCGCCAGAATTACGGTAAAGAACGCCTGCGCCTGCAGTACCAGCGACGCCAGTCCGGCTGGCATGCCCACATAAATAGCGCTGAACAAAAAAAACGCAAACTGCCCCAGGCTGATGCTGGCGCCGTACAACAACAGCCAGCGCCACGCCACTTTGGGACGCGGCACAAACAGGATGGCGGGAAACACCACCAGGCAGAAGCGCAAAGCGCCCAGCAGCATCGGCGGCACACCATGCAGGCCCAGCTTGATCACCACAAAATTGACACCCCACACCACGATGACGGTAAGGGCGGTGATCCAGTCTTTGATCGGCATGGGTGGCTCCTGGGGGTAAGAGCCAATGAGTATAGACAGGCCGGCCTGGCGAAAGCAGATACAGCCCCGCCGCCCGCATGCCACAACAGCAGCACCCACCCCGGATAAAAAAACCGGTGCACCAGGCACCGGTTTGCTTGAGTCTGTGGACGGGTCCTGCCGACCTTAGTGGCGGCCGATCAGCATTTCTTTGCGCACCGGAAAATCGCGTGGGTCACCGGTCAGCTGAAATTCGCAGACCGCGTGGTATTCCAGTTCACGTTCGGGAAGCGGGCTTTGGCGGAAGGCATGAAAACGCGGCGACATCTGATGTAACGATGCATTAAAGCGCTCGTTGCTGATTTGTTCAGCACGCTCTTTCTGCCGCAAGGTTTCGCGCGCTTGTTGCAGCTCTTGTTCGCTGGCGTTGTTGAGCAACGCTTCGCGCACGCTGTGTTCGGCCAGATAGCGTTCGGCGCGGCTGCGTAGCAACGGCCCCAAATGCACATCCGCCGATTGGCTTTGGTTATCCATATCTAGACCCTCATCCGGGCGGATTGCGACGGCAACCCGCTGACTCAGTTTGGACGAGATGGCCAATGTAGTCGTTCCGTTTTAATTACATGCCCGACAGTCGCACGCCAGCCACGGCACGGCGGCCGCTACACCACGCGAGAAAACACCACCCGCGCCACTTCTTTTAATGCCGCATCGCGTACCGTGCCGGTGGCTTTGCTGTCGGTCAGCCATGCCGTCAGCAGCACCGGCGCACGTGGCTCCGGCGGCCAGATGATAGCCAGATCATTGGTGCTGCCGTTCTCGCCGTTACCGCTGGCATTGCCCACGCGCCAGTCCGGCGGCAAGCCCGCGCGCAGCCGCGTGGTGGCATTGCCGTTGCCCAGCAGCCACGCCTGCAATTGCGCGCGCGATTCGATGGCCATGGCGTCGCTCAGCAAAAAGCGGTTGAGCATTTTCAGCATCATGGCTGGCGTACTGGTGTCGCGCACATCGCCCTTGATGGCGCTGGTCAGATCGGGCTCAAAGCGGTCGATTTCGCTGATGTCATCGCCTTGCGTGCGCAGCCAGTTGGTTAGCTGGCTGGGGCCGCCCACGCTGGTCAGCAGCAGGTTGATGGCGGTGTGATCGTCAAACTGGATGGCTGCGGCGCACAGATCGGCCACCGTCATCTGGCCCGCCTTGAGCCGCGTGCGCGCAATCGGGGCCCATGGTTGCAGGTCGGCCGCGGTAAACAGAATCGGCCGCGATAGTTGTTCCTGATCTTGTTCAACCCGCGCCAGCACCGCCGCCGCCAGCAAGGGGGTTAATGCGCCTGCCAGCGGAAAGCGCTCATCCGCCGATAGGTCAGCCATTTGCCGGTGCCGGTGTCCAGCGCGGTCACGCCGAGGCGGC